>CAYGOU010000016.1:0-20094 GCA_964351455.1 uncultured Porphyromonadaceae bacterium | reverse complement strand
CTGTGATGCCAGAGAGATGGTGGATATGGGCGTTTTCAGTTCATGGGTCATGTTGTTGATGAAATCGTTTTTGATTTCTGAGAGTTTCTTCTGTCGGATGATGATGTATATAGCAATGAAGGAGATTACCAGGATGATCAGTGCGAGGGCCAAAGAGGAGCCGGCCAGAATTCCGACGAAACGGAAAATGTAATTCTGCTTGTCCGGAAAATAGACCACCAGGAAGTTGGGCGAGATCCTGATGTCCCTTGGAAACAACAGGGTCGTAAACCGTTGTGCTTCCGTGTCGGGATCAAAACTGCTGCTTTGAAAAAGGTGTCTTGAGTTTTCGGTTCGCACGGCAAATTCATAAGGCAAGTCAATGCTCCTGCGGGCAAACTCCTCCCTGATTGTTGAATCCAGCAGGGCGTAACTGATCCTTGAGTCGATGGCCTTCTCGTTTCTAACCATCTGGCTGAAAGCCTTTTCAATGAACACCTTTTTATTAGAAATCAACTGCAAATAGGTCTCCTCAATGTCCATTACCGGGGTTATCACCCCTTCGGCCTCCTGTCCATCAGGGGTGTTGTAGAGGGTGTTTTCCCTAAGAAAGAACATGGTATCACCCGAGATGAGGTCGATTTTGGTTTCAACATTAAATGAGGATTGGTCCATCAGGTAATAATAACCCTGGAGAGCATCGGTGGATTGAAGAACATACTGCTTGTTTTCAATTGAAAGCGAGTCAGATAGGTCAGGGTTAGAAGCCGTTTCATCCGTCTTATTTAGGTCTGCCAGAAGACGTGACCAAATTTCATTGGCCTCACGGTCCTCCAGTTTGCTGATGATCTGGCTGAGCGTTTTAACCACCAGTTGGTCAAACTGTCGGTTCTGGAGCTTAACGGCATCACGGATCCAGACGAGCTGAACCAGGATCAGGGCCAGCACCACCACGCCACTGATAAAGGCGAAAATCCAGATGTTCCTTTTGCTCATACGATCAAAGATAGCAAATGGATGCTTTTAAGGTGTTTTTTGTGTGATCCGCAGGTTATACCGGCAGATGGGCCAGGCGTGAAAGCTCCAGCCTGAAAAGGCCTCTGACCCCGGTTGGCATCTGGCCTATCCTCACAAACAAATCTTCTGTTCTTCCTGGATCTGACTGGCAGGAGAGAAGAATCAGATAATTGACCTGCTTGTAGTCTGTGAGCCAAATTCCTTCCTCTGAACGATTCTGCACGAGCCTGATTCTGGTTTCACCGTCGGCGGGCACTTCGTACACTACAAAATGTTGATCAACAGAACTGTTCCTGATGGTCAGAATCCAGTCTTCAACTCTGTTCAGACGAATCCCGAGGTGTTGGTTGAGCAACCACGATATCCGGTAACCAGGCTCATCCGAGACCAGTCCAAAGGCTGCTGATTCAGCAGGCTGTTGGTTTTGAAGTCGGTATTTTCGCTTTTTATCCATTCAGTGAAACTTTCAGTTCCTGTAAGGTCTCAAAAGCGGCCATTTGTTCTGCCTCCTTTTTTGAGATACCAGTGCCACTCCCGTGAAGGGTGTCACCGATGCTGACATAGGATATAAACCGGGTAGGGTCGTAGGGCTCAATGTCGGTATAGAAGGTTACGTCTTTACGCAGTCTCTGGCCCCATTCAATAAGCAGGCTTTTGTAATTGGTTTCCTGGAATTCAAGGGTGGGAAGGTCAATATGGGTTTTGATGATTCTTCGTTTTATGAACGCACGGGTTCTCCGGTAACCTGCATCAAGGTAAATGGCTCCGATGAAGGCTTCCATGGCATCACCAAGGATGTGCTTATTGGCCTGTTCGTTTTTTACCTGGTTAACGAGCAGATTCATCAGGCCCATTTTTCTGGCCAGTTGGCTGAGGTGCTCTCCATTAACGATTTTTGATCTCATTTTGGTGAGAAAACCTTCGTTGTTGGAGGGGTATTTCAAGTACAGGTACTCTCCAATGATGGCTCCCAGGACAGCATCTCCCAGGTATTCGAGCCTTTCATTGTTGACCGCTTGTCCCGATTTGTTGACGAAGGCCATGGATTTATGGATGAACGCAAGCTTGTACAGGTCCGGATTTTTCGGGAAGAAGCCCAAAACCCGGATCAATTTAATAAGAAAAGACTTGTCTTGATATAGAAGAATATGGATCAGAAAACTAAAGAAGCCCAACACCGTTTACCGGTTGAGTTTTCTGAAAATGATAGTTGCGTTATGACCGCCGAATCCAAAGGTGTTCGACAGGGCCGCATTGACTTCACGATCCTTCGCTTTATTGAAGGTGAAGTCGAGACGGTTGTCAATCTGGGGATCATCGGTGAAATGATTGATGGTCGGCGGAATTTTGTTCTCCAGCATGGCAAGGATGCCGGCAATGGCTTCAACAGCACCGGCGGCTCCGAGGAGGTGGCCGTGCATGGATTTGGTGCCACTGATGCTCAGCTTATAGGCATGTTCTCCGAAGACATCGAGAACAGCAAGGGGTTCGGCTATGTCACCCAGAGGAGTGGCGGTTCCGTGAACGTTGATGTAATCAATCTCTTCCGGTTGCATGCCGGCGTCAAGCAGTGCAGCTTTCATCACCAGTGCGGCCCCGAGTCCCTGCGGATGAGGAGCAACAAGGTGGTATGCATCGGCTGAAAGCCCGGCACCTGCAACTTCGCAATAGATTTTAGCACCGCGTTTAACGGCATGCTCATATTCTTCAAGGATCAGGGTGCCTGAACCTTCTCCCATAACAAAGCCATCGCGATCGAGGTCAAAGGGCCTGGATGCGGTTTTGGGGTCGTCATTACGGGTCGAAATCGCGTGCAAAGCATTAAAGCCTCCCATGCTGCAAGGGGTGATTGAGGCTTCTGAGCCTCCCACCACCATGATCTTGGCCCTGCCCAGCCGGATGTGGTCGAATGCATTGACCAGACCAACCGTGGCAGTGGCACAGGCGGCCACCACACCATAATTCGGACCCCTGAATCCATATTTCATGGAGACATGCCCTGCGGCGATGTCTCCAATCATTTTCGGAACAAAAAAGGGACTAAACCTTGGGGTACCGTCGCCCTGAAAATAGGCTTTGGTCTCCTCTTCAAGCGTGTTCAATCCGCCAATTCCGGAGGATACGAGCACCCCGACCTGGTTGCAGTCAATCTTTTCGGGATTGATTCCGGCATCCTTGATCGCTTCATCTGCCGTAATCAGGGCAAATTGAGCATAGGGGTCAAGCTTTTTTGCCTCCTTGCGATCAAAATAAGTTCCCGGGTCATAGTTCTTGACCTCGCATGCAAACTTAGTTTTGTGCTTGGATGGATCAAAACGGGTAATTGTATCAGCACCGCTAACCCCGGCAAACAGTTGTTGCCTGAATTCTTCAATATTGTTGCCAATTGGAGTAAGAGCCCCGATTCCTGTTACAACTACCCGTCGAAGTTCCATATTAGCGTCCCGTTTTATTGTAGAATTACTCTTTTACGTTGTCTTCTACATACTTGATGGCGTCGCCAACGGTGCTGATCGTTTCAGCCTGATCATCAGGAATGGCGAGGTTAAATTCCTTCTCGAATTCCATGATCAACTCAACCGTATCCAGGGAATCGGCTCCCAAATCGTTGGTGAAGCTGGAGTCACGGGTAACTTCTGACTCTTCTACACCAAGCTTGTCTACGATAATCGCTTTTACTCTGGATTCAATGTCTGACATGGCTTTAATGATTTAATTAATAATAAATTAAGCAGTCAACCAAATAAAAATTGCAGTGCAAATAAACTACATCTACACGGCATTATCAAAAAAAAAGCATTTTTTTTACTGATGCACCCAAAAAATGATCCCAAATTTTGAAATTGCACTTCCATCGGATTACATTTGCAAATTTTTCGCGCATACATTCGTAAGTGCAATAAAATGAGGAGATTGGTGATTTTTGCGTCGGGTTCAGGCACCAATGCCGAACAGATCATCCGGTACTTTCAACCAGGCACATACGCCACAGTAGCACTGGTTATGAGCAACAGAAAGGACGCTGGTGTTCATGACCGGTGCAGATCTCTGAATGTTCCCTCTTGTACCTTCAGTCGCCACGATTTTTATCAATCCGATGCTGTAGTGCGCCTCATCGATGAGATCCGTCCCACCCTCCTGATATTGGCAGGATTTCTCTGGCTGGTCCCCGAAACTATCCTTGAGCGGTATCCTGTAAGGATTCTGAACATTCATCCGGCGCTTCTGCCCGATTTTGGTGGACCCGGGATGTACGGACAAAGGGTTCATGAAGCGGTGCTTGCTGCAGGCAAAACAGAGTCGGGTATAACCATCCATACCATTGACAAGGATTACGACCGGGGGAAAATTATTTTTCAGGCCACTTGTCCTGTTTTGCCGGATGATACCTCAGACAGCCTCGCCATGAGAATTCACACCCTTGAACACGAACACTACCCAAGGGTCATCCTGGATTATCTGACAACCCTTAATGACTGATCAGGCGTTCCCCAGCTTCGAGTTTTTCCCGGTAAACCCTGACGATTGAATCGAACCTCGGGCGAAGTTCGTTCTTAACTGGATCAACGGGTGGTGATTCTATGGTGAGGGGGTCGACCGGTTTCCCGTTTTTCCATATTCTGAAATCAAGATGCGGCCCTGTGGCCAGTCCTGTCGCCCCGACATAACCAATGACTTCGCTCTGTTTTACGAACTGTCCGACACTGAATTTGGTACGGTTTCTTAAATGAAGGTATCCTGAGGTGTAGACCGAATTGTGCTTAATTTTTATGAAATGACCCGAGGCATTGTCATATCCTACCTGAACCACCTTGCCATCACCAATTGACAGGATTTCTGTTCCTTGAGGAGCCGCATAATCAACCCCATGATGTGGCCTGCGGATGCGCAGCACGGGATGCATTCTGCTGTTTGAGTACTTTGAGCTTATTCGGTACGAAAGGAGTGGGGCCTTTCTGAATGCCCTCTTCAGGCTTTCTCCCTCTTCGTTGTAGTAGCTCTCTATTCCGTCCTGCTCAAAAAGAAAGGCATAGCGACTTTTTCCTCCATGAATCATCCTGGTGGCAAAAACCTTGCCGATTCCAATAAAGGTTGAGTCAACATATTTGTTTTCGTGGTAGGTTTCGAACCGGTCTCCTTTGTTCAATCCCGTGAAATCGATGGTCCATGCATAGATGTTTTCAAGCTCAATGGCCAGTGTGGTTGAGGCGCCCAGCTCCTGCATGGCTGCCCAGGGAGATGAATTGATCTCCCCCCTGATCACCGATTCCCTGATTTCAACCTGCTTTTCGCCCCTCCTGATCTTCAGGCTGTCACCGAAAGAATAGACCACATAGGCGGTCTGGTCGATTTCATAAACCAGGTGCTTCAGCTCATTGATCGAATCTGGTGAGTAAAAGAACCGGCAACGATTACCGGCCTTCATCCTGGTGACATCAAAAATGGGTTTTGACTGGCGCGCAAGCTGGTCTATGGTGGTATAATTCACCCCTCTGCTCAGGAGAATATCCGCAAGAAACTGATTGGGCTGGATCCGGATAATTTCCTGGTCAAATGAATCAACAGGGATTTCGAATTCATACCTGACGACCCGGGTCTCTTCCGGCTCATCTTCTCTTTCAGCCTTATGTCCTGATGTCTTACTGAGGAGGGCAAGCATGACAACTAAAACGATTCCGGCTCCGAGAATGGCAAGTCCTGTCCATTGACTCTTTAACTTCATCATATCACTACGTTGATGATTCGCCGGGGTACTACAATGATCTTTCTGATCGGTTTACCCTCCAGGTATCTGGCAGTAAGCTCGTATTCCCTTATTCGCTTTTCAACCTCTTCCGTTTCGATCCGGATGGGCAGCAAAATCTTGAACCTGGTCTTGCCATTGAATGATACCGGGTATTCGAAGGCATCTTCCTCCAACAGGCTTTCATCCAGGGGAGGCCAGGATGCGGCCGATATACTGCTGATATGGCCCATTTTTTCCCACAACTCTTCAGCTGTATGAGGAGCAAAAGGGGCCAGCAGAACCAGAAGTGGTTCAAGTATTGCCTTTTTATGACATTTCAGGTCGGTGAGTTCATTAACGCAGATCATGAAGCTGCTGACTGCGGTATTCATCGAGAACCTTTCAATGTCATCCTGGATTTTCCGGATGGTGCGATGAAGGACTTTTAATTCAGAGGCATCCGGCTCTTCATCTGTAACAATCCATCCATTGATTTCATTAGAATAAAGGCGCCAGAGGCGTCTGATGAATTTGAATACGCCATCTATCCCATGGGTATCCCACGGCTTTGACTGTTCAATGGGTCCGAGAAACATTTCGTAAAGTCTCAATGTATCTGCCCCGTAATGAGCTATGATGTCATCGGGGTTGACCACATTGAACATGGATTTCGACATTTTTTCAACCGCCCAGCCGCAGTGGTAGTGTCCCTCTTCCAGAAGAAAGCTGGCATCCCGGTTGTCAGGTGACCAATTCTTGAATGCTTCTATGTCAAGAACATCCTGGTCAACCAGTGCAATGTCAACATGGAGTGGGGTAGTTTCGTATTCGTCCTTCAATCCAGCCGACACATAGGTGTTTGTATTGACAATTCTGTATACGAAGTTTGACCGCCCCTGGATCATTCCCTGGTTGATCAGTTTCCTGAAGGGCTCATCCCGGCAAACCTTCCCGATGTCGAAAAGGAACTTGTTCCAGAACCTTGCATAGATGAGATGTCCGACCGCGTGTTCCGTTCCGCCAACGTAAAGATCGACATCCTGCCAGTATTCATTCGCCTCCTTAGAAACCATTTGCTGATCGTTAAGCGGATCCATATACCGTAGATAATAGGCCGAGGATCCTGCGAAACCGGGCATGGTGCTGAGTTCGAAGGGGTATCCTTCAGCGGTCGCCCAGTTTGGTGCCCTTCCCAAAGGAGGTTCTCCTTCCGTGGTTGGGAGAAAGGTGTCAACGACAGGAAGTTCGAGGGGTAGCTTCTCAAGGGGAAGGGTCATGGGGTATCCATCGCGGTAATAAACTGGGAAAGGTTCACCCCAGTAGCGCTGTCTGCTGAAAATGGCATCTCTGAGCCGGTAGTTTATACGGATCTGTCCGATTCCCTTGTCAGCCACGGCTTTGTTCATGGCTGAGATTGCGTCATCAACGTTTTTGCCGTTTAAAAATCCAGAGTTGATCAGGGTTCCCTCTTTAGAATCGCTTGAGTCGCTCCAGGTTTCGGGATCTGAGGGGTTCTCTCCGGGCATGACCACTACCTGGACAACAGGAAGTCCGAAGTGGCGTGCAAATTTAAAATCCCTGCTGTCATGAGCAGGCACGGCCATGATGGCCCCTGTACCATAACCGGCAAGGACATAATCGCTGATCCATATCGGGATTTCAAGCCCGGTGAAGGGGTTGATCGCATAGGAGCCGCTAAATATGCCACTGATCCGGTTGACATCCGCCAGCCTCTCCCTTTCGGTTCTCTTTTTTGTTGCCACAAGGTAGTTCTCAACAGCCTCTTTTTGCCCGGAGGTGGTTAGCTGACGGGTTAATTCTGATTCAGGGGCAAGAACCATGAAGGTGGCTCCAAAGATGGTGTCGGCCCGGGTGGTGAAGACTTCGATGGAGAGGTCTTTGTCTTTAACCGGAAAATGGATGTTGGCTCCTTCGGATCTTCCGATCCAGTTGCGCTGAATCTCTTTCAGTGACTCGGTCCACTCAATCTGGTCAAGTCCAGACAGCAGGCGTTCTGCGTAGGCTGAAACCCTCAAAAACCATTGCTTCATTCTGCGCTGCTCAACAGGATGACCCCCTCTGACACTGAATCCCTCTTTTACCTCATCGTTGGCAAGAACGGTTCCGAGAGCGGGACACCAGTTGACCACGGTCTCGGCAAGGTAGGCGAGCCGGTAGTTCAGAAGAATCTTTTGTTGTTCAGTTTCCGGCATTTGCAGCCACTCAGAAGCGGAAAACTCAAGATCCGCGCTGCACGCTGCCTTCAATCCCCGGGTGCCTGACTGGGAGAAATGCCCGATCAGTACCTGGATGGATTCGGCACGATTGTTAAAGGTATTATACCAGTGACCAAAAAGTTCGGTAAATACCCACTGGGTCCATTTGTAGTAGGAGGGCTCACAGGTTCGAACCTCTCTAGCCCAGTCGTACGAGAAGCCTATCTTGTCAAGTTGTTCGCGGTATCTTTTGATGTTTTGTGCTGTGGTGATTGCAGGATGCTGTCCGGTTTGGATCGCATATTGCTCCGCCGGCAGTCCGAACGCATCGTAACCCATTGGATGAAGAACATTGAAACCATTCAGCCTTTTGTACCATGAGTAGATGTCTGAGGCAATATAACCGAGGGGATGCCCGACATGGAGCCCGGCTCCTGATGGGTAAGGAAACATATCCAAGACATAAAACTTGGGTCTGGTGTGGTCAACATCCACTTCAAAGGTCTTGTGGTGCTTCCAGTAGGCCTGCCACTTTCTCTCAATTTCGGCAAATTGATAGTCCATAAACTTGAGGGTCCGGATTACAAAAAATCTTGGCGAAAGTACAAAAACCCCCGCAGAATCTGAAATTGTATTACCTTTGACCTGCTTGATCAAACATCATAGATTATGATACCGTCTTTTGTACTTGCTGGTTTCCTGGGTGGTTATGAGTGGCTGGTGGTAGTGCTTGCGATCGTTCTCCTTTTCGGTGGAAAAAAAATCCCCGAATTGATGAAAGGTCTTGGCAAAGGGATCCGGGAGTTTAAGAATTCTACCCGCGGAATCGAAGAGACATCCTCCAGCAAAGGGGATGAGAAGAAGGAAGAATAGGTTGCCGCCTCACCTGACCCTTTAATTCTGAATCGTGGCGAAGAAAACCCCAAAGGATGCCAATGACATGAGCTTTCTTGAGCATCTTGAGGAGCTCAGGGGGCATTTGCTGAGATCACTGGCATCGATTGCGGTATTTGCAGTTGTGGCCTTCATTCTGAAGGACGTCATTTTCAGTGGCATATTGCTTTCACCCAAGGAGCCTGATTTCTGGACCAACCGGATGCTCTGCCGTATTGGGGAATGGATGAACACCACCAAACTATGCCTCAACAGTGAGCCGCTGGATATCATCAACATAGATCTGGCAGGACAGTTTAGGATTCACCTGACCATTGCCTTTTTCGGCGGAGTTATTCTCGCGGCGCCATACATCTTCTATGAGTTATACCGTTTTATATTGCCGGCATTAAAGTCCAATGAACGGAAGTATTCGAAAGGAATGGTATTCTATACTTCCGGACTCTTCTTGATCGGAATCCTGTTTGGATATTTTCTCATCATCCCTCTGACCATAAATTTTCTTGGTGGATATAGCGTCAGTGAGCAGGTCACCAACCAGATCAATCTGAAATCCTACGTTGGTTCAGTAACCTCATTGGTTTTCTCAACAGGATTGGTTTTTGAGCTGCCCGTACTGGTTTACTTTCTTTCTAAGGTAGGTCTCATGACTCCCGGTTTTATGAGAAAGTATCGCAAGCATGCAGTGGTTCTGTTTTTGCTTGTTGCCGGGATCATCACCCCTCCGGATCTCTTCAGCCAGTTCCTGGTTTGCATTCCGCTGTATATCCTCTTCGAAATATCCATTTTGATCTCTGCCAGGGTTGTGAAGAATCGGCTGGCCAGAGAAGAGGCTGAGGAATAAAAAAAAGACCCCTTTTTACAGGGGCCTTTCTTTATGAGTTCGATTAGGTATATCCCGACCTGTTAGTTTTGTGGTCCGAAATCCTTTCTTGAAGTGTAAACCAGTTTCAGGGCTTCCGCCTTTCTGAGTTCGGTTTTGATCTCTGAGATGATCCCCATTTTGGTCTTTTCGTCCGCTTTAAGGGATACCATCATCAGGGGCCGCTCATTCTCATCCATTTTCTCCTTCTCGCTGGCAATGTAATCCTGGATTTCGCCGACAGTGGCGAATTTGTCATCGAGCTGTATTCTCGAATCGGTTCCAAACTTGGCCTGATAGGCAATGGTAGGTGAACCGACATAGATGTAACTTACCAGAGACTTTTTTTCAAGCTTTACCACCTCGGTTGCTTTCGGAAGATGGATTTTGACATTGACGGTAACCTCCTTCAGGGTGGTTGTCACCATGAAGAAGAAGAGCAGCATGAAGATGATGTCAGGCAGCGATGCGGTAGATATGGGAGGGATCCCTTTGGTTTTACCTTTTCTGGTGAATTTTGCCATGGCGTTTCCTCCTATTGTTCGTAATCTACAGGTTCAGCTTCTGAGATTGCCGGTGGCACCGCCTTCTTGACAGCCTCTTTCAGATCTTCAGAGAGCTGGTCAAACCTGGCGCCAAATTGTGCAATCGCAAATTCATCTCTCAGTTCATTGAAAGCCTTGACCAGTTCGTTTTGAACCAGTATATAAGATCCGTAATCGGTTCCACGGTCATTCTGAAGGGACACAATTCCCTTAGACCAGGTAATTTCTCCGATTCCTTCAACGAAACGGGTCTCTTTCTCTGAGAGATTTTCATTATCCATGGGATTCAGGATGAATTCCTTTACCCGATCTTTCAGTTCGTCAATGCTCGCCGGTAGTCCTTCAATACCCAGGTCATTGCTTTTGTTGATCAGTACAACAAAAACATTTCTCTCCCTGATTTTTGGCTGATCTATGCTTTCTTCGACCCATTGGGGAAGGGTGCGGTAAATACCGCTGTCCACATCCATCGTAGTGGTTACAAGGAAAAAAATCAACAACATGAAAGCGATGTCAGCCATGGAGGCATTGGGGATCTCCGGAAGCGGTCTGTTTTTCCTAGCCATATTCTTTTCGGTTTTATAGCAGCAGGAAATGAAGAAAAACGATCCTTCAAACCCGTAACCGCACGATTTTAGTTAAACAATCTTCTGACTGAAGAGAACAGCATGGCCAGTAATGCTCCGGCAAGCAGCGCATACATGGTAAAAATTGCCATGTCGGTCATTTTCAACCTTTCCGCTACGTTGTCGTTACCATCGTAACCAGGTAAATTCAGGAGGGTGTCGTCGCCCAGTTGATAGGCGATCAGGAGCACAACTGCCAGAATAACCACGGAGATCAGCGTTTTCACCCCGCTTTTCGGGTTGCCGATCATACGGAACAACGGGAAAATCAGTGAAAAGATGGCGGCTATGCCAAGCAGCACATAGGCCCAGAATATGTAGTAGTTAAGAACCGGACCAAGGTCAGCCATCTGCTTGCTGGTTGAATCGTCTGTATTGACATTACCGTTATTCAGGTAGAAAATCACTACCAGGATGACGGAAATAGCCATCAGCGCATAATAGAACCATTGTCCGATCTTTATCAAGCTATTTGGTTTCATGATAATTGCTTCTTATTCAAATTATTTGGTCACTTTGTACTTGATCAGCATGTCCATGAAAGAGATCGATGAATCTTCCATGTCGTTGGTGATACTGTCGATTTTGGAGAGACAGTAGTTGTAAAATACCTGCAGGATCATAGCAACAATAAGACCAAATACGGTGGTGAGAAGAGCCACCTTGATACCTCCGGCAACAAGGGTAGCGGAAATCTCGCCGGCTGCCTGGATGGCATCAAATGCCGAGATCATACCGATAACCGTTCCCATGAACCCGAGCATCGGGGCGATGGAGATGAAGAGGGAGATCCATGAGAGGCCCTTTTCAAGGAGACCCATCTGAACACTACCATAGGAGATGAGCGATTTTTCAACCATTTCAAGACCTTCATCATGACGGTCAAGGCCCTGATAGAAAATGCTGGCAATCGGACCGCGGGTGTTGCGGCAGATATCTTTGGCCTGCTCAACATTACCATTGGCCAACGCGTCTTCAATTTTTTTCAGAAGCTTAGCTGAATTGGTGGTGGCCAGGCTGAGGTAGATGATTCTTTCAATGGATACGGCAAGACCCATAACCAGAGCCAAAGCAACAATCCCCATGAATCCGGCACCCCCCTCAATAAATTTCTCCTTCAGAACCTGGTGCATCGTCTTGTCTTCGGGAATGGCCTCATCGGTAACGGCCACATCCATTACCATGGTGTCAGCTACTCCGGCCTGGGTGTCTACAACCGAGGTGTCGGCAGGCATCGCGGGATCCTCCTGGGCCATAACACGATTGAAAGACGCCCCTAAGGTAAGCATCGCAAAAATAGCTATAAGAGCAATTTTTTTCATGACATTAAATAAATTGGTTAATACTTGTTCAGTGTTTGAATTGTTAAACTTAAAATCTTGCGGAGAGAGAGGGATTCGAACCCTCGATTCCACTCCACGTGGAATACACACTTTCCAGGCGTGCGCCTTCGACCACTCGGCCACCTCTCCAAAACGGGCGAAAATTACAAAAAAAATAGAATGTAAACACCATCAAAGGGTTATTTCACCGCAAATTGAACGATTCAGGTAATGAGCGGTTTCTTCAGGATTGAGACCCTGTCCCAGTAGAAACATAAGCTTTGTAACGGCTGCTTCGGTGGTCATGTCTGCACCGTTGAGTACTCCGGTTTGATGAAGCTGTCGGCTGGTTTCATATTTGCCCGGATTGACACTCCCGGCCCGGCATTGGGTAATGTTCAGAATTACAACACCCCGACTGATGGCGGCCCTGATTTCTTCCAGAAACCAACCGAAGGTGGGTGCATTTCCCGATCCGAAGGTTTCAAGAACCACCCCTCTGAGTTCCGGGATGGCCAGCTGAGCACGCAGGACTTCGTGGCTGATGCCCGGAAAGATCTTTAGAATGGTAATCCGCTCATCAAGCTGGGTGTGGATCTTGAGAGGTCTCTTATGTACAGGATACTGGATGGCTCCGAGCTGATAATGGATTTGGATCCCTGTTTCAGCCAGGGCGGGATAGTTTTCAGAAACGAAAGCGTTGAAGTATTCGGCGTTGTGTTTTGAGGTGCGATTTCCCCGGAAGAGTTTGTTTTGAAAGAAAACTGCAACCTCCGGAACCATTGGCTGTCCGTTCCTGTGATCGGCAGCGATCTCTATAGCGGTAAGGAGGTTCTCCTTGCCATCGGTGCGAAGCACACCCACCGGTAATTGGGAGCCTGTAAAAATTACAGGTTTGTCGAGGTTCTCAAGCATAAACGACAAGGCAGAGGCTGAATAGGCCATGGTGTCGGTTCCGTGGAGGATTACGAATCCGTCATATTTCAGGTAGTGCTCCCTGATGATCCTTGCAAGCTCGACCCAGAGCGATGGGGTGATGTTCGATGAATCGAAGGTGGGATTAAAGGTATGGGTATGAAGGTCGAGGTCAAATTTCTTCAATTCAGGAATTTGTCGGGATATCTCTGCAAAATCAACAGGGATGAGTGTCCCGGTTGCTGCATCGGTGATCATGCCAATGGTGCCACCGGTGTAAATGATCAGGATAGAAACTCTTTTTTTCATGTCAAACGCAAAAAATCTTCTTGCTGTTGTGGGTGGTAATGCTGGCAACCTCTTCCAGTGTTCGCCCTGTTAAAGATGCAGCCTGCATGGCAATATATCTGAGGTAGGCCGGTTCATTTCGTTTTCCTCTCCTGGGAACCGGCGCCAGGTAGGGAGAATCAGTTTCAAGTACCATATGTTCCAGTCCAATTTCGGTGAATAACGGTTCCATACCGGCATTTTTGAAGGTTGCAACTCCCCCGATGCCTAAATAAAAACCCAGATCAATGACCAGTTTTGCCTCTTCCACGGTACCGGTGAAGCAATGGAAAATACCTTTTAGGTCACTTGCACCTGATTTTTCAATGGCTGAAATCGTTTCCCTGAAACTATTCCTCAAATGGATCACTGCAGGCAGGTTTAGCTCGGATGCCCATTTGAGTTGTAACTGAAAGGCTTCCGTTTGTTCTTCCTGATAGGTCAGATCCCAGTAAAGGTCAATGCCTATCTCACCCACGGCAACGAAGGTTCCTTTACTCAGATGGTCATAAACCAGATCCAGTTCTGCGCGGAAATCCTCTTCAACAGAGGTGGGATGGAGTCCTACCATCGGAAAACAATGCTTCGGGTATTGCTTGCATATCTCAAGCAGGTCAGGCAGGGTGCCAGAGTCTACATTGGGCAGAAAGAACCGGTTTATACCTGATGCAAAGGCCCTGCTCATCACCTCACTTCGGTCATCGTTAAATTCTGGCAAAAACAGATGGCAATGTGTGTCGGTCAACTCCATAGAATGCAGTTCGAGGATGCAAAAATAAAAAAAGCTGCCCGGTAACAGGCAGCTTTTTATGACTTTGGCAAAGTTGTTATACCAGTCCTTGTGCCAGCATGGCATCAGCGACCTTCACAAATCCGCCGATATTGGCTCCGTTGACGTAATTGATGAATCCATCCTTCTCTTTTCCATACTTTTCACAGGTTTTGTGAATGTTGATCATGATGGTGTGCAGGCGCTGATCCACCTCTTCCCTTGTCCAGCTCAGTCGCATTGAATTCTGGGTCATTTCAAGACCGGATGTTGACACGCCTCCTGCATTGGCAGCTTTGCCCGGACCGTAAAGAATCTTATGGTGCAGGTAAACCTCGACTGCTTCTGGGGTTGAGGGCATGTTAGCTCCTTCGGATACCACGTAGCAGCCATTGTTGATCAGGGTTTTGGCCTCATCTTCATTTACCTCGTTCTGGGTGGCACAGGGCAGCGCAATGTCGCATTTCACACCCCATGGGCGTTGGCCTTCATTGTATTCTGCCTTGAATTTGTCGGCGTACTCAGAGATCCTTCCGCGTCTGACATTTTTGAGGTCCATCATCCAGGCCAGTTTTCCTTCGTCGATTCCCTGGGGATCATAGATAAACCCGTTTGAATCAGAGAGGGTGACCACCTTGGCTCCCAATTCCAGCGCTTTTTGGGCAGCAAACTGCGCCACATTTCCTGAACCTGAAATTGCAACTGTTTTCCCCTTGAAACCATCTCCTCTGGTTTTCAGCATTTCTTCGGCAAAGTAGACGGTACCGTAACCGGTTGCTTCAGGACGGATCAAGCTTCCGCCCCATTCAATGGCTTTGCCTGTCAGTACCCCGGTAAACTCATTTTTGAGGCGCTTATATTGTCCAAAGAGATATCCTATTTCTCTTCCGCCAACACCGATGTCTCCTGCAGGAACGTCGGTATTAGGACCAATATGCCTGAACAGCTCGGTCATGAAGCTCTGGCAGAATTTCATCACCTCATTGTCGGATTTTCCCTTGGGATCAAAATCAGATCCCCCTTTACCTCCACCCATCGGCAGGGTGGTCAGTGAATTTTTAAACACCTGCTCAAAGGCAAGAAATTTCAGAATGCCCAGGTTAACGGTCGGGTGAAAGCGCAGGCCTCCCTTGTAAGGTCCAATTGCGCTGTTCATCTCAATCCTGAATCCCTTGTTGATCTGAACCTCACCCTTGTCATCCATCCAGGGTACCCTGAACAGGATGACTCTTTCCGGTTCAGCAATTCTTTCCAGGATCTTTGCCTGTTTGTACTTGGGATTCTCCTCGATGAATGGGATCAGTGATTCAGAGACTTCGAGCACTGCCTGATGAAATTCAACCTCACTGGGATTTTTGGCAATGATTTTTGCCATGAATTTTTCGACGCGTGGATCCATTTTTAAAGGTTTAAAGGGTAGGTAATAAGATTTTTAGGATTGCCTAAATTAGTTTTTTTTTCTTTCAATCGGTCTGCTGTTGTGAATTTTTAAACATTACCGGTTTTTCAGGAATAATTTGCCGGGAAGGGCCCTGACGAAGCCTTTAAATTCCATTGAAAGAAGAAGGGTCGACACCTTCTGAACCGGACAAATCTGTTGGCGGGCCAGGAGATCAATTGAAACGGGTTCCTCAGGCATCTGTTCGTAAAGTTGGCGCTCTTCAAGGGTGAGCAGCTCAAACAGCAGCGGTGATGTTTCATGGATCGGGTTTGCAGTAGAATCCAGTCCGAGGTAATACTCCACGTCTTCGCACGATTCAACCAGGGCTGCCTGGTGTGATCTGATCAGCCAGTTGCATCCTTTTGATCTTTCATCGTCAATCCTGCCAGGAATGGCCAGTACATCCCGGTTGTATGAATTGGCCATTTCTGCCGTCGTTACGGCTCCACCCTTTTTCCCCGATTCAACGACAAGGACAGCATCTGAAAGACCGGCAATAATCCGGTTGCGACGAATGAAGTTCTTGGGCTCCATGGTATTGTAGCTGAAGAAATCGCTGATCAGGGCTCCGTTTCTTAAAATCTGACCGGCAGTTTCACGATGCAGTGCAGGATAGAGGGTGTGAAATCCATGTCCCAGAACCGCCAGGGTTGGCATACCTGATTCAAGGGCACATTTGTGAGCCTGAATATCGATTCCATAGGCAAGGCCACTTATTATCACCACGGGATGCTTTCGGTCAGCCAGCATCCGGATGATGTTGCGGGTGGTTCGCAGTCCCCTGTCAGTAGGTTCGCGGGTTCCTATGACCGCAAGCCATTTATGACCGGGGTATTCGGGGTTTCCTTTGTAGAAGATGACAATCGGGGCATCCTGACACTGAGCGAGCCTTACAGGGTAGTCCTGGTCAAGCAAAAAGCGATGCCTGATACCCTCCTTTTCCATGAATATCAGCTCCTCCTCGGCCCGCTCGATGTATCCCTTTTTTCGGATGCTTGCCGAGAGATGTTTCCCTATGCCCGGTACCTTTTGCAGGTCAACCGCACGCTCTCTGAAGACCTGGGAAGCTGATCCGGTCACCGAAATCAGGTTTCTGACCAACTGGCCTCCTATGCCCGGCACCAGTGCCAATGCCAAACGGGCAACCTTTTCGTTGATTTCCATTTATCCACCATAGACGACGATGGCATGCCGGATTGGAAAAAGTCTAGATAAAAAGGGTGATTTTTTTCCTTGACAGGTACCGTTCTGCTTCCCTCACAATATGTAACCTTTGAGATTGTGTCAGCCCGGGTTTAACAGCTGATATGGCCATGATGGTCTGGTAACTTTTTCTGGCCTCTTCAATCCGGTTCTGGTTCACCTGGATCATGAGCAGGTGCAGCAGATATATTGGATTCTCCGGATATTGTTGAATCAGATGTGATGCGAATTCAGATGCCCTTGGGTAATCCTCCTCAAGTTCCAGGTTGATTTTCATTAGAAAATAGGTTGCTTCAGTCCTCAAAAGCAGATGATCGAGTCGCCTGCTATCATTCAACAGCCGATAACCAAGCTCTTTGTCGTGCTTGGGGGCCAGTGCGAAGAACGACCTTAGGAGCGGGTAATAATCATAGGCTGATGCAGCAAAATAGTTATACAACCCAGCCAGAAATGCATATTTGTCAAATTGGTTGTAGCGCTGGATGGCATGGTCAAGATAATCTGTCATCTGCCTGAGAACAAGAGCTCCTTTGATGTATCTCTTACCATATATATGCACCCGGGTTCGGTAGGCATGGGCGTGTACCAACATGAATACATCATCCGGGGCCAGCTGAGAAGGCGACCTTCCGTGAAAAGGAAGAATCATGCTTTCAAGGAGTTCGGTAAGGATCTCTTCATGGTCCCTTGATGAATCTCCTGAAATGAGATACCACCAGTGAAGATTCACCCTGGTCAGATCGATCAGATTTGGATCTGCTTCTTCAGGTTTAATGGCGTTTAGCCTTATTTCTGCTTCTTCAAAACGGTACTGGTAAATCAATTCAAACACCCGGATGATCGGTTCAGGTTCCTTCGAGTAGACCATCTGTGCCCGCAAAGGCTGAAGAATCAGACAGAAAACACAAAAAAGGTATATAGCTTTCTTGTTCAATTGAGTGGATTTGAACCTGATGCAATGATAGACAAAATATCCTGATAGATTTCCTCCCTGTTCCCGGCCCTTCTAACTTCGGCCAGTTCACTGGCCCGCTTTAGTCCCCCCTGGTAATAGCGCTGAAACCATGGTGAGATGGTAATGATTGCATCAAAGGGGTGGATACGCAGTGAGAGGTAAAAGGTTGCCGCAACCAGAAGTCCGTTGAGCATTAGGGAGTTGATCGCCGGGCCCCATGCTCCTGAGCGGGCCTGGCCCAATCCGGGTAGAAAAACACTCATCCACATGGCTGCACGGGGATCCGGCCGGCTGAAGTTTCGTGGAGTATCAAATATTTCCCTTATCCTGGTTCTGCCTTCAGTGTCTCCGGGTAAAAGCGACTGCTGGAAGCACAAACCGGCAGCCTGAAAATCCTCCATTCCATAATAGGCGATTCCTTTTAACAGCTGGCCCTTTCGATAAAGATACCCGTCCGGGTAATCCTGGTCCGACATGAGCTCCAGAAGGGCGTAAGCAAACTGCTTTTTAACCAGGTAACAATCTGCCTTTCTGAAAAGGCATTCCGCTTTCATGCTGTCATCGGGCATCATGAACCATGCACGGTCGTAAAACTCTACCGCCCGGTCAGGGTCGCCCGAAATAAAAAAACATTCTCCCAACCTGAACAGCAGCATGGGGTCGGTTTCTGGCCTCATGAAAAAGGCGACACGCTGATAAGCCGCCAGTGCATTGACGTAATCCCCCTCTATAAAGAGATGGTCGCCGAAAGCTCTTGTTTCGGAAATCGACTGGGCTTTGACCTGACAGGTCAGGATCAGGCTAAAAGCGAGAATGAAGCAGCTTGCCCGTTTCATCTTGAATATATTCCAGCTGCCGTCGATTAAAGTCAGCGGCAGATTTCCAGGATCCATAAAGGTTTGCGCCATAAAAGCCGACGGCCAGGGTTCCGAAAATCCAACCGTAGGGATTGGCTGTGCCGAATTTCGAAAACCCGCGGTACGCCTGAAGTACATTTCCTCCAATGAACATGAGTGAAAAGAGACCGTCTTTCCAGTCCTTGGAGTAAACCTTCCCGAGTCCGGGAATCACGGCCGACATGGCCAGGGCCAAAGCAGGACTTTTCATTTTCATCTGCGATGCCTGCGTTCTGACATCCAGCAATTTCGCATAGCCAGGGGAGGGGTCACGGCCCTCTTCAGGAAGAGTGTTCTCATCTCCGCTCCAGGTAAGCAGTCCGAGTCCCATCCTGTAATAGGCCTGTTCGGTTTCCGGTATATCAGGAGCCGACTCCAGAAGGTCACTTGCAAGGTCAAATCTTTGATCCATGATCGACGATTTGATTCCTTCAATGGCAAAAGACCGGGGAGGTTCGGTGCCGAACCACGTTTTAAGCTGATCCAGGGCCCCGGCTGGATCACCCGAACGGCGCAAGGCGATCAGAAGGTTAATCCTGGCCAGGGAGTCATCCGGACAAAAAAACAGCACTCTTCTAAACTCGGGAACGGCCAGCGAGAACTGGCCTGATTGCATCAGGTAGCCTGAGAATTCACGCGAATTTTTTAGATCATAAAGATCCTGTGCTGTCAAGGCCTGGCTTACAAAAACAAAAACCAGGCACACCTTAACGATGAGTCCCGACCGGGTCGTGAAATCTTTGGCTTGGTTCATGCAGTTTGTATTTTTCAGGACTCATTCCGTTGCATCTGGTGAGCCGGTCAATGGCATCGAGGAATCCCGTCAGTCCGTTCACCCGAATGGTTTCGATCGCATAAACTGAACAGCTTGGATGGAATGCACAATGGGCAGCATCCTGTGATGAAACGAAGTGCTTGTACAAGGCAAACGCCCCCGTCAGGATCATTTTGAGCTCATTGGTGGCATCGATTCGAGTTGAGTATTCCCTTTCCACTTTATCAACATGCATGATGTCTCGGTAAAGCGAAACATCCTGAACGACCTGTGCATTCACCATGCTAGCGGAAAAAGCGGTTGACAGGATAATGGTATAAATCGTCGTTTTCCAGTTCATCGACCCTGATGTTTGAGAATGAGGTTATCTGGTAATCCTCCTTGCCGTTGATATAATTGATTTCGGTTATTTTTTCAGGGAACGCCAGTCCATCCACGATCAGGTACTGATCGAAGAACTGTTTCCTAACCACTTCTCCTTCGACATCGGTAAAGACCACCCCATAGAGTTTTTTATCGCGCATCGAGACAAGAATGTTCCCGAGTTTGTCGGCCAGTTTTTCGGGAGGTGTCCAGGTTGAAATGACCATCACCCCCTCTCTGGTGACCTCTTTGAGCTTGTATTG
>CAYGOU010000015.1:0-20629 GCA_964351455.1 uncultured Porphyromonadaceae bacterium | reverse complement strand
TTTTAGTTGTAGTAGTCTTTGACGTTTTTGACTTTACTTCTTGCCTTCCTGCCTTCTTGCCTTCCTGCCTTCCTGCCCTTAAAAGTCTGCTACTTCAACTCCACCGTCGCACTCACCTTCCCCCCCTTAACACTGTCATAGGTCACGGTAACTTTTCCGGATCCTTTAACGATGTATTGAATGGTGCGGGTGGTTTTGCCGGGATGTCCGTTGCGAATCAGTATCCTGTTAAGCTGTTTCTGATCAATCTCATTCAATACCGAAGGCTGAATATCGTAGTTCTCCTTGCCGTCGATCCAGGCGGCAGAGATGATTTCAGCCTTGCCGTCGAATAGCAACAGGTCGGGACGCACCACGTTGTTCTGGGCGGCCCGGGCCATGATGGTCGGCACCACTTTGGGATTGGTAAAATCAACCCAAACGCGGTAAACGTTTCCGTCGATCTTCGTTACCCTGGTTTCACCGGCCTCCATTTTGGGCATTTCGTCGGCCTGATAGAGGGTGAATGCCATGTTGCGGTGGCAGAGCTCCTCATTCATAAACCTGGGTGGAATCCGACCGTAGAATTTGCTCCACGAGCCGCCTATCTCGACCTTGCCATATTGGGGGTGATCAAACTCCTTCCACTCTGAATAAAGATCTCCATATTCAAGATGCTTGTCGAAAAAGTATCGCCCACCCTGTCCTGAAATCGGACTATTGGGATCCTGGGTCTGGGTCTGGAGTTCAGTGCTGGTGTAATACTGGCGGCTGCTCCAGAGCTCATTCGAAAAGGAGGGTATCCCCATGCCGTCGTTGGTCCAGTCGATAAAACCTCCTCTGACGGTATAGAGTCCGCTCCAGATCACAATATAACGGTAGAAGGGCAGCATCCGCTCTCCGTTTTTACCGAGTTCATCGTAGAATCTCACATCTGAGGCAGGATACTCACCGGCTACCTCTGCACCCGGTCCGCGGAGAATCATACCCCCTGAATTGTGATAGGCCTGAACGCCTGCAATGTTTGGCTTCGACTTGATAAAATCGGCCACCGCCTTCGATTCTGGAAGCTGGAACGGATAATCCATTGCTCCGCCCTGGATGTAGTTGGGTTGCCAGTCGATGGCCCAGTTCCGGTTGGGATCGTAACTGCCCGGTCCGTCTTCATTAACCCTTCCGTCTCCATCGTCGTCAAGTCCCTCGCTTCCCAAAAGAATGTAGTCACCCTTGAAACCAAAGGGAACCGGTTCGATGATTCTCGGGTCATAGGGATTCACCTGGTAATTGCCCTCGCCCGGAACATATTTTCGGATTTGCTCGATGATTCCGTTTCCGTTCAGGTCATTCGGACCATCCTCGTCATAGAGGCCGTCGTTGTCATCGTCAACCGGAAAATGTCCTGTTCTTGAACCTCCCCCGTCTCCCTCCATGAAGTACTGACGGCCGTCGGGGTTAACACAGGGTAGTATGTAAAGTACCCGCTCATCCACAATGCGGGTGATCTCCTCAAGCCGGCCATAGTTCTCCATCAGGTACCAAACCGTATAGAGACAGATCTCACCTCCCTGGATTTCATTTCCATGGATGTTGGCATCGATGTACATGCCGGCCTTGCTCATTTCATTCCCGGTAGCGGGGTTGTTGACCGTGATCAGGAGGATGTCAAGGCCATTGACGCTCTTTCCTATCGAACTTGTCTTGACGAAGGTGGGAAAAGCCTTTTCAATCCTTTTGAAATCGTCGTAAAGTTCATGAACATCATGCCAGCGGTTAAAGTCGATTTTAACCTTAAACTGTGGGTCGGAGGCATATTTTTTCTGTGCATTCAAAGCCTGTGGCAAAAAACCCATCATCATCACCACAAGCGCTGCGAAAGTCAGGATTTTATTCAATGTTTTCATCTTGCTCTTTTTTCTGGTTAGGATGATCATGGATTATTTGAGAGTTAGGGTGGTATTAGCAGATCCTGCTTTTTGAGATACCACTTTCAGCTCAACCTGCTCGCCCTTTTTCGCCTTGACCAGCCATTCGAA
The DNA here is from genome assembly GCA_964351455.1 of uncultured Porphyromonadaceae bacterium. Lineage (GTDB taxonomy): Bacteria > Bacteroidota > Bacteroidia > Bacteroidales > UBA12481 > JAGHDB01. Next base: position 18,617 of record CAYGOU010000015.1, on the reverse strand, counting down.
TTTCTGCCTGCCGCCTGAACCATCGAGTGACTGAATAAAATTGGTTTTATTGTGGCCTGCGATGATCTGTTTCTGATCCACACCGATCTGAACCATGACCGGTTTGACAGATCTTGACACCACACCATGACGGATGGCGGTGGGCAGAAATCCTTCATTCACCACTTCAGCCTTGATTCTGAAAAGGCCACCACCCTGGTCAATCACCTCCGTCTTATCAATGGCCACCTTTGCGTTCAGGGTGGTCATCCAAAGCGCAAATTCAGCGTGGGGTTTCACCAGATCCTGAATCATTTGAACCGGGGGAGTATGGATGGCGGCGCTTGAGAAGCCCCCGATCTCAACCTCTCCCATGTCAGGGTGCATATATGTGCCCCAATCCTTGAATCCATCGGGATTGCGGGATTCTAGAAACTTCAGAAACTGGACATCTATCCCTGCTGATGCTGCCGGTGCGGCAGCCGCACCGGGAGCTCCTGCGGGCATTTCAGTACCGCCCGGCCTGCGCATTCCGGCACCGCCCCTTCGCGTTGTGGTATCTTCAGGAAGGAGAATTCCCCATCCGGGAGTAATGAATGAAGGTACTCCATACTGAAAATAACCAAACTGAAAGAAGGCGCCTTCAGGGTTTCTGAGAACCGGTTGCGTTTTGATCCCGGTTAACTCGCGGTAGTGCTCGCTGACCTTTGTAAAATAGGGCAGGTCTGCAGTCTGAAAGGTCATAACCGGCTGTGAAGCTTGTCGTTGTGAGCGTGCACCGGCACTTTCATCAGCCTGTCCGCCTCTGCCTCCCGGAAAACCTCCCCCAAACATCCCTCCAAACCTTCCCATTCCCCTGCCTCCGGTTGCCATCATTCCGGTTTTGGATGCTCCGGCCATGCTGGCATTGGCGAAGGCTACCAGATCAAGTCCCCGGTCTGAAGCCAACTGGCCCCTGGAATTGGGGGGAGTAATCAGGTTATCACTTTCACCAAAGGTGAGAATCATGGAAATGTTACGGTTTGCCAACACCCAGTCCATCAGGGCACGGGTTTCGGTTTCGCCGATCATGTTCATCCCTGCATCCTCCTTGTAATAGGGGTATGCATGCTGAAAATTCCGGTTCAGGTCGGTTCCTCCGGCCGGATCTTCATTGATGAATCCATCGCCATCGTTGTCGATCCCTTCCCAGTAAATTGAGTAGAGTCCCCTCTCCCCTTTCGCGGCATCTGCCTTTTTCATCAGCTTCGGATTCTCAGGATCTACGACGTACAAGCCAAAGTCATCCCTGACCCGCATCATGGTGATGACACCATCTTTATTGAGGTCATCCGGACCATCCTCATCCATTCTCCCGTCGTTGTCGCCGTCAAAAGGAGTTGCGTTGGTTTTTCTGCCCGTCTTGACAGCCGCGAACATATCCTCAGCACCATCCGGATTGAGTCGGGGGATTACATAAAAAACATATTGGTCAAGTCCGGTTTTCACCGCATCATCCCCGCCATAGTTCGACAAAAGGTAAGATGCCATTCCCACCGCAAGGGTGCTACCGGCAACCTGATTACCTTCGAGGTTTGCCACCACCAGGATGCCCGGTCGTTCGGTAAAAGGGACACCGGTTTTTTTACCAATCGTCAGCAACCAAACTTCACGTCCCTCTATGGTTTTGGCTAAAGGCTCCAATCCTGCAGTTTGCGGATGGGTTTTTACCAGTTCATGCAGGGTCGCGGTCAGAGCTTTGAAATCCTGATAGGCGGCCGCTTGCTGAGCCAGAGCCGGGGTGCCCGCCCCGAACAGGAAAAAGAACCAGGCTCCTGATGCTAAACAGACCAGGGTTCTGATCCTGAAAAAGTTGATTCGGATCACTTTTACCTCCTTGTTTAAATGGATTTTCGGTTTTAGATGGCTGCAATTTACAACATGATGTAAACCAACAGACAAATCGCTCCGTCAATTAACTTTTTTTAAGAGTTGGATTGGCCCTGAAAAGTTATTTCAGATGGCCAGGCGGTTGATGATGTGACGGTAACCAATATGCATTCCCAAACCAGAAAAGCCGAATTCTACCCGATCGGTTGGGAAATTGGGATCTGAAATGGCCGCCATGTCGGCATGCAACCCATAGGTTAGCACCATCTCGGTGAAGAACCCGGCGACATTCAACCCCAGGAAAAAGGCAGGACCGCTGTCGGCACGTTTCACCTTGAACATTTTGTATTTGATTCCCATGTATGGATCAAATCCGTTGGCATGGAAACTTTTCCGGAATGGGTTCATACCCAGCAGCAATTCGGCACCGGCGTGGGGCCGGTAATAATAATCGCCATCGGGTTCAAGAAAAGCATGAAAACCATATTGTCCTCTCACCCCAATCCACACCTTATGGTTTACCTTCTTCCAGCCAGGCAGGTTGGGAAAATACTCCAGGCCTGTGTCCAGGTCCATCAGCACATCTCCCCAGATTCCGTAGACATTCATGCCAAACACAGCCCTGAAGGGTTTATATGGCATCAACCGGCCCTCTTTCACCAGATCAGCATCGCGGTCAGCAAACTTGGGCAAGAGTATAACGGGACCCGATGCCGCATCAAAATCAACCAAACCAGGTCTGATACGGCCTGCCTTTTGTATTCCGGCAACCTTTTGTTTACCTGTGAGTGAGGAGGTAACCACATTGGGCATGGTCATCAGGTAATGATTACCACTCCGGATCCCATCATCAGAGCCACCCCGGATGATGGCAACCGGACCTTCAGGCTCACGCCTGATATCCATGATTCGGATCTCCGGATTTTTACCCTTTTTATGTCTTTTGAGTTCCACCACGTTTCCCTGGAAATTCTTTTCGGTGATTTTTCCCTCAAAGAAATCGGCAATATACTGGGAGGCATTCTTCAGGGCTTCCTGGGAGGCTTGGCCTGTGAGGGTATTACGGAAATCGGTTGCCCCGCCATTCAGCACCGCTCCACCGATCACGCTGCTTTCAAGGCTGACCTGGGTTTTTCCTTCGGCCTTGGCCATCTCGCTGCAAATAAAAAGCACCTCACCGGTTCTTACATCGATCACCTTCAGGGTGAATTTTACAACCGCTTCAAGTTCCTTGATCTTCAAATCAGGAACCAGGTTCCGGGCGGCCACCCCTGCAAGGCCTCCGCCCGCCGCCGAGACGATGCCCTTCAGTGGCACTCCGGTCGCCTTTTCCACCACATCAGGGGGATAGGCCGAGCCTGTAACCAGGTAATCGACCCCCTCATTGACTGGAAGCCTCACCTGGGTGCGGGCCTCCAACAGCTCTTTCTCGAATTGCTGAATATCGTATGTCTGCCGGTCCATGATCCTGAACCGGTCAAGTCCGAACAACTCTTCGGTCATGAGGTCAGACATATAGGCGCCAAGCTCCCCGACCTTACCTCCAACAATCAGGAAAGGGGGTATAACAACCGACTTCTTGATCAGGGCCTTTCCGGCCTCATCCGGCGCCATGGGAAAAACCTTCATTCCCGTTTTAATCAGGATGATGGCCTCTTTGGGATAAACATCCCCGGCTGAATAATCATCATGCACCTCGGTCAGGTGAATATTTGCCACCAGTTCATCCCTGCGCTGAATGGTCTCGCCGGTTACCGGGTGAACCATGGTTCCCCCCGATCTCATCACCTTCAGCACATCTCCGGTTTTCACCTGGCCAGCTTTCAGATCAATAAAAACTATTCCCTCGTCAATGTTTATCACATAACCATGCTCCTGGGCCAGGGAGATGGATGCGGTCCCCAGCAGCATACAATAAAGAAGCGCGAAGAATTTCGGGGTTTTCATAGGAAAAACAGGTTTATGGGTTCTCAGGACAGGCGGTTCAGAACGCGATCCAGTTTACTGCCCAACTCCTCTGCAAGATTCAGCATTTCAGGGTGCTTTTCTCCAGCCATCATCACCCTGGGATCCATAGCCGAGACTTCGATGGTATCGTCCCATTCCTGCACCACCACGTTGCAAGGCAGAAGCACTCCGACCTTATCATTAAGGCTGAGAGCCTTATGGGCAAATGAAGGATTGCAGGCACCCAGAATGGTATAATTCCGGAACTCCAAATCCAGCTTCACTTTCATGGTTTCCTTCACATCGATGGTGGTGATCACCCCGAATTGTTCGGTTCTAAGTTCCTCGGTAATTAGGTCTATCGCCTCGTTGAAGGGGCGTTTTGACAGGTGTTTTGTGATGTATGGTGCCATAGTTACAGGTTACTGGTTACTGGTTCCCCCTCTCCCCTGGGAGAGGGGGTCAGGGGGTGAGGTACTGGTTATTTTGACATGTCGAGCATTCTTCTGACCGGGATTTCGGCCTTGAGGCGTATATCTTCTGGCACCTCGACCGCCGGCCATTCATATTTCAGGGTAAGATACATTTTTTTCATATTGTGCAGCTTCATGAAGCGGCAGTCGTTGCATGCGCAGGTTGAGTCGTTTGGAGGAGCCGGAATGAAGGTTTTTTCAGGCCTGGCCTTGCGCATCTGGTGTATGATTCCTGATTCAGTTGCAACGATGTAAGTGGTTGCCGGATCCTCCTGCACATACCTGAGCAGTGCAGAGGTGGATCCGATGAAATCCGACGCGATTTGAACCGGCTTCTGGCATTCGGGGTGACAGATCACCCTTGACCCCGGGTGATCCCGCTTCAATTTAAGGATCCTCTCCAGCGAGAACTCTTCGTGTACATGACATGCCCCGTCCCACACAAGCATGTTTCTGCCGGTCAGGCTGTTGATGTAATTGCCCAGGTTCCGGTCGGGGGCAAAGATGATTTTCTGGTCTTGGGGTATTTGCCGGATAATGCTGACCGCGTTGGTTGAAGTGCAACAAATATCCGAAAGGGCTTTGATGGCGGCGCTGGTATTAACATAGGTAACAACCAGATGGTCGGGGTGTTTCTCTTTAAAGGCTGCAAAGAGGTCTGGGGGACAGGAATCCGCAAGGGAACAGCCGGCATTGAGGTCAGGAATGAGGACCTTTTTGTGGGGCGAGAGAATTTTGGCGGTTTCAGCCATAAAATGCACCCCGGCAAACAGGATGATATCAGCCTCGGTATCGGCTGCCTTTTTTGATAAATCAAGACTGTCGCCAACGAAATGGGCAATTTCCTGAATCTCAGCTTCCTGGTAATAATGCGCCAGAATGACGGCCCGCTTCTGTCGGCAAAGATCCGTGATCGCCGTAGTCAGATCCAGTCCTTCAGGAAGGGCTTCATCGATGAATCCCTGACGTTTCCAATCCTCTTTGATCATCATCATTCATTGCTCGCCGGCCCAAAGTTAGTTTTTTTTAAAAACGAGGGGGGTCAAGCTGCGCAGGGAATGAAGCTTCGAGAGCAAATCCGAAAGGGTTTGGCAGTGAAGTTGTTCACCCGCGGCTTCGAGCATCCAGCGGTTAGGACCGTTGAAAACCTGAATCCTAACTGGCAAAGAGGGGTCTTCAGAAGCCTCAAAGCCCTCACGCTCGAGGGCCCGCCGGGTCCAGAACCCGGTAACGGAGTTTCCGTCACAAAAAACCGGAATGCCGTCGTTTGGGTGAAACCTGAAATTGCCTGTTGAAGGATCAAAGTCCACCCCATCGGCACCAAAGGTGGATTCAAATATTCCGTTCAGCACCAGATCCTCCGGAACCCCTACCGAGACAGGCTCTCCTGGTCTCAGGAGCCATAGGGTTCCTGCTGTTTGCATGGCAAGATCCAGTTCATGCGACGAGAAAAGAATGCTTTTGCCGGTTTCGGCGGCCAGTGATTTCAGAAGCCTCATGATGGATACCCGGTTGGGCAGGTCGAGATGGGCCGTTGGTTCATCGAGGAGGATCAGCGGGGTGTCTTGACAGAGTGCCCTGGCCACCATGGCACGTTGCAGCTCACCGTCGCTCAGTTCATACAGGTTGCGTTCTTCATATCCCTGCATCCGGGCCTGGATGATCGACCGCTCAATAATTCTCAGATCATCCTGATCCGGGGTACCCAGCCAGTTCATGTAGGGATAGCGCCCCATGGTTACTAGCTGGCGAACGGTCAGGTCGCGGATGGCCAGGGGCTCAGTCAGCACCACGCTGAGCAATCTGGCTGTGGCTTTGGCCTGGTTGCTTCGCACCGGTTTACCCATGATCCGGATCGCCCCCCCGAGTGGCGGTTGTAATCCTGACAGGGTTCTCAGGAGGGTTGATTTTCCCGAGCCGTTGGGACCGAGTAGGCAGACCACCTCGCCCCGTTGTATTTCAAGATTCACATTGTTGAGCAATACCAATCTCTGGCCATGCGGCTTCCGGTATCCGATGGTGAGTCCGCTGGCTTCGAGTACGGGTGATATGTTGTTGGTGCTGTTCAAATCATCTGTTTATGGTGAAGCCTTTTCTGCTTCGCAGTATCACCCAGATAACCACCGGAGCCCCGAAGATGGCGGTTACCGAATTAATGGGAAGTACCTGACTGGAGCCTGGAATCTGGGCTATCAGGTCGCAGGCAAGCATAAGAATGGCACCGGACAGTATGGTGACCGGAATCACCCTCTGATGGTCTGAACTCCTGACCAGGCCCCTTGCCAGATGTGGAACAGCAACCCCGACAAAAGCAATCGGACCGGTAAAAGCGGTGATGGCGCCTGCCAGTAGACTGGTGGCCAGAATGATCGACATACGGGTCGACCTGACCGCAACGCCTATGGTCTTGGCATGATTTTCCCCAAGCAGCAGAGCATTGAGTGGTTTTTGCATGCCAACACCCCAGATCAGTCCCACCCCAACAAGGGGAGCCATCCAGGCGAATTGGGGCCAGGTGACCCCTGAAAGGCTTCCAAAGGTCCATACCAAAAAGCTGTGTACTGTATCTGGATCGCTGAAGTATTGCAATACGCTCACCACTGCACCCGTAATGCTTCCGAACATGATCCCGATGATCAGGATGGAAACAGAATCGGATACCCGCAGCGACACCCCTACCACGAGAAGCATTACCAGAAAAGAACCCGAAACCGATGCCAGCAGTACAGGCAAATAGCCTGCGGTGGCGGCAACCCCGGTAACCTGGTGGCCCGCCCAAACCGAAGCCATCACCAGGAGAGCCACTCCCAGGGATGCTCCCGAGCTAATTCCCAAAACATAAGGACCAGCAAGGGGATTGCGGAACAGGGTCTGCATCATAAGTCCTGCCAGGGAAAGCCCGGCACCGGCAAGTACTGCTGTCAGGGCCTTGGGAAGCCTGAATTGCAACAGAATGAATTCCCAGGTATCCCTGGATTCTTGTCCTGTTAAAATCCTGAGTGAATCACGGAGCGGGATGGTTACACTTCCCAGCATGAGGTCAAGCATGAAAAGAACCACCAGCAGCATGGCCATCAGCAGGATCCGTATGAACACCTTTCTGCTGCTCATTTTACTAATCGAGTTTTTGGTAATAATGCAACAGAGAATCTTTCAATAAGCCAGGATGACCGATCCGGATCAGGTCCTCCAGCATTTCATCCGGTCTTACCACACCTCTCTCCCATAAATCATTTCCCCCGGTATGGTTCTCCCGTTTGTAAACATGATAAACCCTGCCGGTTATGACCGGATTAAACCTTTTGTACCGGGAGTCAAGTTCTACCAACTCTTTGATTGATCTTGATGTGACCCCGATCCAGATATCCGACCGGTCAAACATTTCCAGCACGGATTCAAACCCCAATGCCATACTGGCTGAACCTTTAAATCTCTCGAATGGATAATTGAAACCTGCATCCTGAAAAAGTCTTGCCATATAATTGTTACCACCAGGCATGTACCAGGTGCCTTTAAAATCATTGCCCGACATGACCATGGGCTCTGATAATCTTTTCCCCGCCATCGAAACCAGCCACAAATATTGGTCCCTGATAATATTAAACAGAGAATCAGCCTCCGGCATTTTTCCGGTAACCAGTCCTGCTACCTTGATCCATTCAGTCCTGCCCAACGGTGTCGGCTCCATCCACTCGTGAAAATACAAAACAGGAATCCCAAGTTCATGAAGCCGGCTGTCTCGCGAAAGCTGACCCTCAAAGCCCGTCTGCATGATGAGATCAGGAGCCGCCATAACCAAAGCCTCCAGATTGAAATCCAGGTCGCGGCCGAGATTCAGAAAATCCCCACGGTGAAATCGCTCACTCACTTCGGGATCGCAGATCCGGGCCGGATTGGTTGAGCCTGCAAGGTAAGCAGACGCACCCAGTGCACTGAGAAATGCAACGTGGGTGGTACTGGCCACCACGATCCTGCTGTTTATCGGTTTGATGGTATTGATGTAAGAACCCGAAGCCGATGTCGATGCATCTGAAACCAGGTACCGGATCAGTTCCTTACCGGGATTCCAGGGATCGAAAAGCTTCAGCATAAAACCTTCTTCAACCGGCTCAATCAGAAATCCTTTTGCAAATTCCGGCAAATGAGATGAGGCGGATTTGGAACCAGGCTCATGCTTCTCACCGGATGGGTTTAAAACACCGGAACCGCACCCTGCCAGCATCCAGATGAGAAAAATTATGATCGGGTAACCCTGACTGCGCATAAAACAAAAATAGGATTCATTCATGAATTGGTTGCTTAAAATCATTCTAAATAAGAATTGTCACTATCTTTGACAGCCATGATGACACTCGAGGATCTGAAGACCGGTGAAAGCGGCCTGGTAGTCAAGGTAAAGGGCCGCGGGGCTTTCCGAAAGCGGATTCTCGACATGGGATTTGTCAGGGGGAAGCTGGTCACTGCCATTCGTTCTGCCCCGCTGAAGGATCCGGTCGAATACCGGCTGATGGATTATCACATCTCATTGCGCAGGACAGAAGCGAGGATGATCGAGATCATTAGGGCGGAGATGCCTGAACCTGTGAGCATGCCTGATGCGGAGGATCAATCCAAAAGACCCCGAAAAGAGCATCGAAGACTGCACCGTCGTCAACACGGGGAGGGTCAGTTCCCGGGAACTGGGTTTCAGAGGTCGGTCACCGGACTGCAAAACTCCCTCCGGGATCATTCTCAACAGGTGGAAGTAGCCCTGGTAGGAAATCCAAATTGCGGCAAGACCTCGATTTTTAACCTTGCCAGCAGATCGAGGGAGCATGTTGGGAACTATGCCGGGGTCACGGTTGAGTCGAAGATGGCGGTGTTTCGTTACAACGGATACAGCTATCTGCTGACCGACCTGCCTGGCACCTATTCACTCACTGCTTATAGTCCGGAAGAACTCTTTGTCAGAAATCACCTTCAGGAGAAGTCCCCGGATGTGGTTTTGAATGTCATCGATGCCACCAACCTGGAGCGCAACCTCTACCTGACCACCCAACTGATTGATATGGACGTCAGGATGGTGATTGCCCTGAATATGTACGATGAGATGGAGGAGACCGGAAGGAAATTCAACTACCGGCACCTTGGTGAAATGCTGGGAATACCCATCGTACCAACCGTTGGCATAACCGGAGAAGGTATCCCGGACCTTTTTGACCGGATCCAGGACCTTTATGAAGGCAAGGATCCGGGTTACCGGCACATTCACATCGTTTACGATCCGGAAATAGAGATTTCCATCAAGCGTTTGCAGGACCTTATCTGGCAAATGCCCACTTTTTCAGACCGATTCTCAAGTCGCTTTTACGCCATTAAGCTGCTGGAAAAAGATGAAGCAGCAAAAACATCGCTTGCGGAGTTTGGCGATCCAACCGCCATCGTTGAGAAGGTTCAGGCGGAGATAAACCGTTTGGAAAACCTGCTTGGAGAGGATACTGAAACCCTGATCAGCGATGCAAGGTATGGCTTCATACACGGAGCACTCACGGAGACGCTCGAAGAGCGACCTCCTTCGGTGTCGCCGAAAATCACCTTTACCGAGAAGATTGACCGGGTGCTGACCCATAAATGGTTGGGGTTCCCAATTTTTCTGCTGTTTCTCTGGATCATGTTTCAGGCAACTTTCAACCTTGGAAAATACCCGGTTGAATGGATTGAAAACGGAGTTGCCCTGCTCTCAGCCTGGATGGACGGTGTTTTAAATCCGGGCATATTTCATGACCTGATGATCGACGGGATCATCGGCGGAGTCGGTGGTGTCATTGTCTTTCTTCCCAACATCGTCATCCTGTTTCTCTTTATTTCGCTCATGGAGGATACGGGATATATGGCCAGGGTTGCCTTCATCATGGACAAACTGATGCACATTCTGGGCCTTCACGGTAAAAGTTTCATTCCCCTGATCATGGGTTTTGGATGTAACGTACCGGCGATTATGGCCACCCGCACCATTGAAAACCGGAACGACCGCCTATTGACCATGCTGATCCTGCCCCTGATGTCGTGTAGTGCAAGACTGCCTGTTTACATTCTGATTGCCAGCGCCCTTTTCCCAAAAAACCCGGGCAATGTGATCTTCATGATGTACCTTCTGGGGATCGCTCTTTCGGTTTTAGTAGCCATGGTGATGAAGATCACCCTTTTCAGGAAACAGGAGGCGCCCTTTGTTATGGAACTCCCCCCCTACCGGGCTCCGCGCTCAAGGGCCACCCTTAAGCACATGTGGTTCAGAAGCCAGCAATATCTAAAGAAAATGGGTGGCATTATTCTTATTGCCTCAGTGCTTATCTGGGCCCTGGGATACTTTCCCAGAACCGAGGGGTCACCGACCGAGCAGCTTGAGAATTCGGCCATAGGCGCCATCGGAAAGACCCTGCAACCCATTATGGATCCCCTTGGATTCGACTGGAAAATGACCGTTGCTATGGTAACAGGCGTAGCCGCCAAAGAGGTGGTTGTGAGCACCCTGGGCGTTATTTACGCGGGTTCGGGCGAGGAAAATGATCAGGTTCTGACAGAAAGGCTTAAAAACGCACGGCACTCTCAGGGCAAGAATACCGGACAGCCAGTTTTTACACAACCGGCAGGACTCGCATTCCTGTTGTTTGTACTGATTTACATTCCCTGTATAGCAGTTCTGGCTGCCATCCGCCGGGAATCCGGAGGATGGAAATGGGCCATGCTGCTGGTGGTCTATACCACTCTCCTGGCCTGGAGCTCGGCCTGGATAGGCTTCCAGGTGGGAAACATCATTTTCTGATTTTACCTGATTTTTTTCTCTTTTTTTTCCAAAAAGCAACCCTTCATGCATCTATACAGAAAAAAGCTGTATGGAAAAGTTGTTTGAACACAGGTTGCTGGTCCTGCCCTTCGGTGACCGCTATTACATGATGAAGGTAACCAGGGACCTTAGCCGGCCTCCCTGTCTGCTGTCGATTAACGAAACAGCCCTCTTCATCCTGAGGCACCTCTCAGAGGGGCTCCCTCCCGGAAAGATTGCTGCGAGCATCGAGGAATCCTACGAGACCAAAGGCATTGATCTTGACCGGGAGATATCCAGGGTTGAACGTCTTACCCAAATCATGCTTGCAGATGATTCTGAACCTGGCAGACCTCAGGGTTGAGCTGCAAACAGAGGGTCAGGTCGGGGAAATCATACCCGGACCGGAGCATCATAACCTGAGATGCTGTGGTGGAGCCGATCTGAACTTAAGAATCTTCTGCTCTGATCAACCCATGATAAGCCCTCCGACGGGCTTAACGGTAAACTTGCCATCCCGCGAAAAGGTTGCCTGGCATGCCTCAGGTCAAATGACGCCAAGCTGGTCGATGAATCATGCAGGAGATCGCATTGAGATCCAGGGAACCGTGCAGGGAACCTCAGGAAAATGTACCTGGGACATGATTCTCAGACCCAAAGAAGGCAAGGGTGTGCTTCGGGTGCCCACTTGCTGGCAGCACCTGGATCCCCTGTGCTATCCGGTGAACTACCTGTTGATCCATTTCGCAGGCCTGTTTCGCCATTCGCTGGTAATGCATGCGAGTGCAGTGGAATTCAAAAGGGGAACCTGCATCTTCACCGGGCGGTCGGGTATTGGCAAATCCACCACTGCCTCATGGTGTGTGGGCCAGGGGGCCCGTCTCGTTCACGATGACAAGGTCAGGATTTGTTGCCGGGATGCATCTACAAAGGTTCACCGGATGCCCTCCTATCCCGGATGGGGACCTTTCAGTTCAGACCTTCGGTGCATCTTCATTCTTGAAAGGCTCGGGCACTTCTCTCTGGAGCCACTCACCCCGACTGAGGGGATCGGACACCTTTTGCAGAACAGCCAGTATTTTGCAGCTTCAGACGAAATGATCCGACTGGCCTTCGAGGCAGCCGGATCGCTTGCTGAGCGTGTTCCCCTTTACAGACTGTCGCTTCCTTATGAAGCTGAAGCTATTCTTGAGATAGGTGAAATTCTGGGAATGTGAAAGCCATTTATGTGCATACCCAACTCCTCGTGCGTGCATGGAAGCAGGCGGGGTATGCTGCAGCAGCCTACCTGATGTTTGTCATTACCATGCAATCCCTTACCACCTGGATCTGGGTGAGATGGTCTTTTGAGGCGGACCTTGCTGAATCGATTGCCGGAGCCACCATGTTGACGGTTATGGTGCAGGCTGGAATTCGAATGACCGCATCGAGTCTGTTGCCGCCTCTGAGTTTTCACACCGAATCGCGCATCCGCCGATATCTTGAAAAGCAACTCTGTGACACCCTCGAACTGACTCCTCTGATCTCCATCCAGACCCATGAACATCAGGAACTGGTTCAGAGAATCGTAAAACAGGGTAACGGATCCGCCACACATCTATTCATGGCAACATGTAACCTGCTGGCTCAAACAGCAAGCCTGATCGTTCTGATGCCCCTGATCATGACACTGCCTCTTTGGCTGCTATTGACCTGGACAATGATTCCGATTGCTGAAGGCTGGATATCCTGGAAGCTGTCGAGCGAGCATCACCGGTTTATTATGGGTCAAACGGGAAAAATCCGGCGAAGCACCCTATTGTTTCAATGGATATCGCAACCGGCAGGACTTTCAGACTTAAGGGCCAGCGGTCACACCCAAAACTTCGGTCGGGAAAGGAACCGACTGCTGGAGGAGTTGGATCGGGAGCGATTCAGGTTCGGAAAGCACCAGTTGATTAAAAAAGGCTTGGGAAAGGTTTTTATGATCATTATGCTGAGTCCGGGCCTTTGGCTCCTTTACCGGCAATCCCAGGAAACGCCCGTGGCAATGGCGGGACTCATGGTCGTGGCTGTAAGGACCTGGCAGGCTTTTCGAGGCATGGCGTCTTCTGTTTCCGATCTGATGGAGCAATGGCCCCACTGGGCTGAAGCCTCAGGCTTTTTCAGACAGTCTGAGGGCAAACCACAATTGATCCATGGCCAAGGGGTTCATGTGCCATTTTCTATGAAGTTAGAGCGGGTCTCTTTTGGATTTAAGAATTCAGAACCGATCTTCAGGAAGCTTTCGCTCGATATGCCTGCCGGCAGTCTAATGGTTGTCAAGGGAAGAAACGGCAGCGGCAAAACCACCCTGGCCAGAATCCTCGCAGGATTATACAAGCCAGGTAGCGGAAGCGTCAACAACCTTCAACCCGTAGGATTGATATCCCAGGATTTTCCAATCCTCGAGGGTCCGGTTCAGGAACAGGTAGCTGCACCCGGTATATCTCCGGGACGGCTTGATGTCGGACAATGCCTTCGGCTCTCAGGATTTGAGCGGGTAATGCTTCAGAAAAAACTAAACATGCGATCGGAGGTAGGACTGACCTTCAAAGGTCATACAGCCTTGAGTCGGGGCGAATGGCAAATGCTTGCGCTGGCCCGCATGCTTTACCGGTCATCGGTTCTGATCATGGATGAGCCTGACAGTTTTCTTGATGTGCACCAGCGAAACAACCTTTTCAACACCCTGAATTACCTGAAAGGGAAGATGACCATTGTAATATTCACCCATCATCATCATTATGATCAGGTCGCGACACACCTCTTCCGACTGGACGGAGGAGACCTTTATCCAATTAAGCCGGAATCCCGGCGCCCGGCTGCTTTGTGCGCTGCTGCGTACGGAGATGGAGAATGATACTTTTACGGATCCGGAATGGATTAACCAGTTCAAAACGGGAAAGGATTTTTGGCGCAACTTTTTGGTGGCCACCAATCAACACGGACTTGACGCCTGGGCACACGGAGTCATTTCAAAACCTGTCCTTGTTTCCTGCTTCCCACCAGCGATCTTACAGATGCTTGAGCAACGGATCTGCGGGCAGGCCTCGCGGATAGCTCTCCTTTTGTTTGCCTTTGAGGAGTCGGCCCGGATTTTTCGCCAGGCCAACATCCCCTTTGTGCCCCTGAAAGGGGTTGTCATGCTTCACCAGCAACCGGAATGGTTTGAAAAACGGCTGTTTTCAGACATTGACTTGCTCGTATCAGAAGAACATGCCAGAAGGGGATGGGAGTTGCTCAAAACTACTGGTTTCAGCAGCGCTCCCTTTAAGGGCAGAGCCCATGAGCGATGGGTGGGTGAATTGCATCATCACTACCCGCCCCTGTATTCGGGGGTGGTATCAATCGAGATTCACACCCGTCTGGCACCGACAGAGGCGTTTTCGTGGTCGCGAAACTTCATGGAGGCTGCCAGAACAAAATCCGAAACAAACGGGTACAACTGGCCCGACCCGATCCACCACCTGCTCTTTTTGATCAGCCATCTTGATCGGCATGGCTCTCACGGACAGTTTCAATTAAGGCTTGCCCGCGACATTGCGTTGCTTGCAGGACCAGATCGGGGAAAATGGAAGGAGTTGGCGAGATTGGCACGGCAATATGGGCAAATTACTGCCCTCCAAAGGGTTTATCCGCTCATCTGCAGAATCTGGCAATGGTCTGATTTATTTCAAGTTGCGGTTCATACCGAACCACCGGTAAAAACCGGTCAGAGCCCGCCACTCTTACCGACCGGCAGGATTCCCGGAAGGCTAAACCGCTTAAAACTGCTGCTGAACATGGCTCTTCCCGGGAGAGACTACATGCTGTATATTCATCCAGGAATGAATCCAGCACTGCTCCCCTGGTACCATATTAAACGAATCGTCAAGGGAATGGTCAGGAGACTACTTTTTTAAAATCGCAGCTTCATAATAGCGAAGTGCCTCAGGCATAACAGCTTTCATGTCGGACATCCTGGTTTCATCAAGGGGATGGGTACTCAGCCACTCCGGAGGACGGGGACCTTTATTGGCCGCCGACATTCTGTCCCAGAACTCCACAGCATTTCGGGGATCATAACCCGCCATCGCCATGAATATCAATCCGAGGCGATCTGCCTCTTTTTCATGCACCCGGGAGTATGGTAACAGCACACCGACCTGGCTACCAACACCATACACCAACAAGAAGATCTGCCGTGTTTCTTCAGGTTTCTCTTCAATGGTCTTTGCCAGGGCAAGTCCCCCAAGCTGAGTAACCATTTGCTGACTCATTCGTTCGTTGCCATGTCTTGCCACGGCATGGGCAATTTCATGTCCCATGACCACGGCAACACCGTTCACATCCCGGGTAAACGGAAGGATGCCCTCATAAAAGACCACCTTGCCACCAGGCATGCACCAGGCATTGGGCGTGGGGTCTGCTACCAGGCGGAATTCCCATTCGAAGTATTTCAAGTTGTCCTCCATCCCGTTCAGGGACAAGAATTCATTCACCGCGGCTGAGATTTTCTTGCCGGCATCTTCAACCATTCTGCTTGAAACCTTGTCTGCCGAAAGACGGTTCTCCTTCATGAAGGCGTCATAATTGGTAAAACCCATCTGGGCCATGGTTGCGTCCGGCAGAAGGTTCATTTGCTTCCGGCCACTGATGGGTACCGTTGCGCAAGAGAATAGTGAAATCAATGCAACCAACACGAGCAGGGTTCGGGGGTAGTTTACATTTGTTTTCATCTGTCGGTCGTTTTCATAAAAAAGGCGGGGTTCCCCGCCCATGTGCTATCTTCTGAACCTTGGTGGATGATCTCGTCTCGGTGCTGATTCTTTCGGCAGAGACTCTTTAACCACGATCTCCTTGCCCATGTATTCCTTTCCGTTTAATTCACCGATCGCCTCTCTGGCTTCACGGTCTTCCGGCATTTCAACGAAACCGTAACCTTTTGAATTACCGGTCTCACGATCGAAAATCACCTTGGTCGAATCGACACGACCATAATTCTCAAACAATTCACGCAGGTTCTCAGCGGTTGTCTGAGTGCTTAGTTTGGCAACAAAAATGTTCATAATGAAATAGAAAAGGGGTTAGTGTTGGCAAGGTCAGGTTTCAAAAGAAAATCCTCAGTATCAAGTCGTCAATGATTATCCTAACAAATATCAGAAAAAAAATGCCAAATACAATTATCCATGAAACCCATATATTTGCCCGATGCCCCGGCTTGATAAAAACAAAACCCTGACGCTGGGCGACGCCTTGAAAGTCGCCAGGCCAAGGTCTTTCCAGGTAATGCTTAAGCCCATAGGACCTGTGTGCAATCTGAACTGCACCTATTGCTATTACCTTGAAAAGGAGAACATTTACCAGGGCACATCCAATTTCATCATGCAGGAGGAGCTGCTTGAGGAGTTTACCAGGCAGTTCATCCAGGGCCAGGAGGTTCCGATCGTCACCTTTACCTGGCAAGGAGGTGAGCCCACCCTGCTTGGAATAGGATATTTCGAAAAAGCGATCGCATTTCAAAAGAAATACCAGGGCAGCAAGAAAATAGTAAATGCTTTCCAAACCAATGGAACCCGGCTGAATGAGGAGTGGTGCCGCTTCTTCAGGAAGCACGATTTTCTAGTTGGGGTATCCATTGACGGACCAAGAGAGATACACGACAGGTATAGGAAAACAAAGGGAGGCAAGCCCACCTTCGATGAAGTGATGAACGGAATCAAGCTGTTAAAGAGGTATCGGGTTGAATTCAATACACTGACCGTTGTCAACGATGCCAACGCCCATCGCGGAATAGATGTTTATCGTTTTCTGAAAAAGACTGGCAGTGGATATCAGCAGTATATTCCTATTGTTGAGAGAGTTGCAACGGACCCAACCCTCGAAGGACTCAGGCTGGTCGCTCCTGTTCATGGGGAGGATGCCAGCATCACCCCCTGGTCGGTCAGAGCCAGGCAGTATGGAAAGTTCATGACCGGCATCTTCGACGAGTGGGTCAGAAACGATGTTGGGAAAGTTTATGTTCAGCTTTTTGATGTAACCCTTGCCAATTGGGTGGGTGCACCACCCGGACTTTGCGTTTTTGCGGAGACCTGCGGTGATGCATCGGTCATGGAACACAACGGGGATCTCTATTCGTGCGACCACTTCGTTTACCCTGAATACCATCTCGGGAACATACGGGAAAAAGGACTGGTTGACATGGTGGCCTCGGGAAGGCAGATCCAGTTTGGGAAAGACAAAAGAGACACCCTGCCCCGTTATTGTTTTGAATGTGATGTTCGTTTTGCCTGTCATGGCGGATGCCCGAAACACCGCACTGTCAAAACTCCAGATGGCCAGCCCGGCCTGAACTGGCTTTGCGAGGGATACAAAATGTTCTTCGCACATGTGAAGCCCTACATGGACTTCATGGCCAACGAGCTGGTGAAGGAGAGACCTCCGGCCAATGTCATGCAGTGGGCAAGATCTTTAAAACAGGACTGACCGACAAGAAATGGATTTTAAACTAATCAGCGATTTTGAGCCCACCGGGGATCAGCCGGAGGCGATAGACCAACTCACGGAGGGACTCAGGCAGGGACTTCCATATCAGACGCTGCTAGGCGTAACAGGATCGGGTAAAACCTTTACGATTGCCAATGTCATCAGCCGGGTAAACAGGCCAACGCTGGTTCTCAGCCATAATAAAACGCTGGCCGCACAACTATACGGGGAGTTCAAAACTTTTTTCCCCGACAATGCCGTTGAATATTTTGTATCCTATTACGATTACTACCAGCCTGAAGCCTACATCCCGGTGACAGACACCTATATTGAAAAGGACCTCTCAATCAATGATGAAATTGAAAAACTCAGGCTCAGCACCACCTCCGCACTGCTGTCGGGAAGAAGAGATGTGATCGTTGTGGCAAGTGTCAGCTGCATATACGGCATTGGGAATCCTGAAGACTTCCATTCAAACACCATTCACATCAAAAAGGGGGAAGTCGTGTCAAGGAATAAGTTTCTCAGAAGGCTCGTTGACAGCCTTTACAGCCGGAATGAAGTGGAATTCCTGCATGGTAACTTCAGGGTGAAGGGCGACACCGTAGACATTCACATCGCCTATGGGGATATTGCCTACAGGGTGATCTTCTTTGGTGATGAGATTGAAAACCTTGAGGTGTTCAATCCCGTAACCGGGATAACCATCGACCAGCCGGAGATGCTTACCATTTACCCGGCCAATATTTTTGTAACCACCCGCGATCGGATTAAATCCGCGATTTTTCAGATACAGGATGACCTTGTGCGGCAGGTCGAATTTTTCAGGGAGGTGGGCAAGCCCTTTGAGGCCGAGCGGATTGAAGAACGGGTAACCTTTGACCTTGAAATGATCCGGGAACTGGGGCACTGTTCCGGAATTGAAAATTATTCTCGGTATTTCGACGGCAGGGCGCAGGGATCCAGGCCCTTTTGCCTGCTCGACTACTTTCCGGAGGATTTTCTGACCATTGTCGACGAGAGCCATGTAACCATACCACAAATCAGAGCCATGTACGGAG
>CAYGOU010000014.1:0-20923 GCA_964351455.1 uncultured Porphyromonadaceae bacterium | reverse complement strand
TCATTGGAGACCATGTGAACATCTGGCTTCAACTTGAACACGCACCAGGAAGGGTTTTCAGTTTCCCTGCCATTCCTGACTCCATCGCCGGTAAGATCGAAGTGCTTGAGTCAACGCAGGCCGACACATTTCAGCGAAGCGACATCCTTTTGAAGATACGGCAGAGAATATTAGTAACATCCTTTGATACTGGCTTTTACGTCATACCATCATTTTACTTTATTGATCCCTTAACGGGCGACTCACTGCGATCAAACGCTCTTCCGCTGGAGGTTCTGGGAATAGAGATTGACACCACAAAAGGGATTGCTGATATAAAGCTACCCTATGATGTTCCGCTCGGTTGGCGAGATATCTGGCCCTACCTTCTGGCCGGAGTACTTATTGCGTCAGCGCTTGCTTTATTCTTTGTCTGGCGTTCGAAAAGAAAGAAACCTGAGGTTCAGGTCAGAAAATACATTCCTCCTCCGGTGCCTGCTCATGTATGGGCACTCGGTGAACTTGACCGACTGTCAGGTGAGCGATTGTGGCAACAGGGAAAGACCAAGCTTTACTACAGCCGTATCACCGATATCATTCGCCGCTACCTCGAACTGAGATATCAGGTTCACGCACTTGAGCAAACCACCTTTGATATCATTCATGACCTCAGAAACCTCGGGATGCCCTCGCACGAACTGACCGATGAGCTCAATAGCTTTTTGTCTGATGCAGACCTGGTCAAATTTGCCAAATGGATACCAGAGGCCGCAGATAATGAAAGGAGCCAGCAGCTTGCCTATGATTTTGTACTAAAAACACAGGAAAAAGTTGATTTAAGAACCCCGGAGGAGCAGTCATGAACGGACTTGATTTTGCACATCCCGAATTTCTCTGGGGTATGATCCTTTTACCCCTTTTGCTGATCTGGTACTTACTGAGGTCAGACAAATCGCAACCAAGCGTCAGGTTTTCAGGACTCCAGGTTTTTTCTGGCCACCGGCACAGTTGGAGATATTACCTCCGGCACCTGCCGGTTCTGCTTCGTCTGATGGCATTAGCCCTACTGGTTATCGTACTGGCCCGACCCCAGTCAACCAATCGATGGGAGAATGTCACCACGGAAGGAATCGACATTATCCTGGCCGCCGATATCTCGAGCAGCATGCTTGCAGAGGATTTTAAACCCAACCGGCTTGAGGCAGCCAAGTCGGTTGCCCTGGAGTTCATAGCCGGAAGATCTAACGATCGGATCGGACTTGTGGTTTTCAGCGGAGAGTCATTCACCCAATGTCCGCTGACTACAGACCATGCTGTTTTAATGAACCTATTCAAGGATATTGAAAGTGGCATGATTGAAGATGGTACAGCAATTGGGCTCGGGCTGGCCACTTCGGTCAACCGCCTGAAAGATTCTGAAGCGAGAAGCAAGGTTGTGATCCTGCTGACCGACGGAGTCAACAATCAGGGTGAGATCGCACCGCTGACTGCTGCAGAGATTGCCCGCACCTTCAACATCAGGGTATATACCATTGGCGTCGGAACTCTGGGTAAGGCACCCTATCCCTTCAGAACCCCATTTGGTGTACAATACCAGAATATTGATGTAAGGATCGACGAAGAGGTGTTGCAACAAATCTCTGCGATGACCGATGGCGCTTACTTCAGGGCAACCGATAACCAGAAACTCAAAGATATTTATCAGGAAATCGACATGTTGGAGAAGTCAAGGATCGATGTCAAACAGGTCAGTCAGAAAACAGAGGAATACCAAGGGTTTCTTTTCTGGGCACTCTTTTTGATCCTGTTTGAGTTCATGCTTCGAATTTCGATATTCAGAAATAACCCCTAGCCATGGAACAAGCTTTCAGGTTCAACGACGAAAGTCATCTGTATCTGCTGATCCTGGTGCCGGCAATGATGCTGCTCTTTGTAATGGCCAGATTGGCCATGATTCGCAGATTCAGGCAGTGGGGAGATTCGTCCCTGACAACCAAGCTTATGCCGGAAGCATCCGCTTTCCGCAATTACCTGAAAAGCGCCCTGATACTCCTGGCATTAACCGCCATGATCATTGCCTGGGCCAGACCCCAGTTTGGGTCAAAGCTGACCGATGTGAAGCGGAAAGGTATCGAATTGATCATTGCGCTGGATGTAAGTAACTCGATGATGGCAGAAGACATCCTTCCCAATCGTCTTGAAAATGCGAAGCTTGCCATCAGCAAACTTCTTGACAGGTTGGAAAATGACAAAATTGGCCTTATTGTTTTTGCCGGAGATGCCTATGTTCAGTTACCGTTAACCACCGATTTTTCGGCTGCCAAGCTATTTCTTTCAGCCATCAACACCCAGATCGTTCCACGACAGGGAACCTCCATCAAGAGCGCTATAGATCTGGCATTGAAGTCATTCAGTCCTGAAGCCGAAAGAAGCCGTGCCATTGTCATCATCACCGACGGTGAAAACCATGAAGAAGATGCGGTTGAGGCAGCCAAATTAGCATATGAGAAAAGTGTAGTGATCCACACAATAGGAATGGGATCCCCCCAGGGGGCTCCTATTCCCACCCTGAATACCAGGCAACAATCAGACTTCAGGACTGATCATGAAGGAGTTGTGATCGTTACCAAGCTCAATGAAGAGCTACTCAGACAAATCTCCGCCCAAACGGGAGGTCTCTATGTCCGGGCCACCAGCTCCAGAACCGGACTGAATACCATTCTGGACGAAATGGATAAACTTGAGAAGAGTGAAATAACTGGACAGGTGTACGCCGAATACGACGAACAGTTTCCCTACTTCATAGCACTGGCGCTGTTTTTCCTTTTGGCTGAAATTTTACTAATGTCAAGAAAAAACCGGATTCTGGCCGGATTACTGGAAGGAGGAGCCAATAAATGAGTTTCAAGATTAACCGGATCATCATTTTTATTTTTAGCCTGTTATGGATGGCCCCCTTGTATGGACAGACAGGGAACCAAATGATCAGGGAGGGGAACAGGCTTTTCAGGGCTGAAAAATTTGAAGAATCTGAAGGAGTTTACCGTCAGGCACTCGGAGCACCTAAGTCAGAGCCGGTTGCCGGATTCAACCTGGGTGCCTCCCTTTACCGGCAGGATCGGTTTGAAGAGGCAAGCAGGCAATTCGATGCAGCAGCGGGGCGATCGGTCTCGTCAGAAAAATCCTCGAATGCCTATCATAATCTTGGCAACAGCCTGCTCCAGGCTGGCGAAATCGAGAAAAGCATTGAAGCTTACAAGAATGCACTCCGGAAAAATCCGGATGATCTCTCCACCAAATACAATCTGGCTTTTGCCCAGCACCTGCTGAAACAGCAACAGGAACAACAGGAACAACAAGAACAGCAGGAGGAACAGGATGAATCTGAGCAGAATGAAAACCAGGAGAACGAGCAGAATCAGCAGCAGCAAGAGCAAAATGAAGAAGAGCAGCAGCAGCAGCAGCAGCAGCGTGAAGGAGACCAGGATTCAAACGAACCCGAGGAGCAACCTGGCCAGCAGATGAGTCACGAAGATGCCCGAAGGCTGCTTGAAGCCCTTGCCCAGGATGAGAAGAGCATACAAGAGAAAGTGAAGAAAGAGAAAGCACGCGCCAACAGGGTAAGAACCCTTAAGGATTGGTAATATAACACATCACGGATGAAGCCATGATCCACCTAATGTCAAACTTCGGAATCCGGACACTTCTGGCAGGACTCCTGACCCTCATGTCATCGGGCTCCCTCTGGTCGCAGGAGGAGATCACCTTTACTGCAACGGGACCGGGGGTGGTACAGGCGGGTACATACTTCAGGGTCTCGTATGTGGTGAACGCCAAGTCTGACGAATTTAACGGTCCCAGGATCAGCGACTTTGAATTCAACGGGCCCATGCTGTCAACAAGCATGAGCACCCAGATCATCAATGGACAAGTAAGTCAAAGTGCCAGCTACACTTACAATTACACCATGGTCGGAAACAAGCCCGGTGTTTACACCCTTGAGCCGGCAACCGTTAAGGTAAATGGTAAAACCTATCGTTCTAACAGCATTAAGATTGAGGTGGTATCCGCAGGAGCCACCAGTCAGCAGGG
This sequence comes from uncultured Porphyromonadaceae bacterium, assembly GCA_964351455.1. Taxonomy (GTDB): domain Bacteria; phylum Bacteroidota; class Bacteroidia; order Bacteroidales; family UBA12481; genus JAGHDB01. The sequence goes on along the minus strand of CAYGOU010000014.1, from coordinate 16,852 downwards.
AAAGTCGCGACAGAATACTGAATCCGGCGTTCAGGCGGGACAGGTAGCCGAACAGGATCTGTTTGCCCGGGTTGAGGTAAACCGAAAATCGGTCTTTAAGGGAGAACAGGTAATCGCCACCATCCGGATCTACACACGAGTAAACCTTGCCCGTTTCGGGGAGGTCAAGATGCCATCTTATAGCGGCTTCTGGAGCCAGGACATCCCCACTCCCAACCAGATCACCATGCAGCGCGAAAATATAAACGGCACTTTGTACAATGTCGGTGTGATCAAGAAATCGGTTCTGGTTCCCCAGCAAGCTGGTGAAATCACCATCGATCCCTTTGAGATTGAATGCTATGTAAACCTTCCCCGACAACGCAACCAATCGATAATCGACGACTTCTTCGGGAATGACATTTTCGGGGGTTACCAGACCGTATTGAGAAAAGTGTCAAGTCCTCCGATCACCCTTCAGGTCAAATCCCTGCCGGCTCCAACCCCTGAGGGCTTTTCAGGAGGCGTCGGAAAACTTAGTTTCAGTTCAGTCCTCGATAAAAACTCGGTAAAGGTTAATGAAGCTATCACCTACAAAATCACGGTCAAAGGCAGTGGAAACCTGAAGTTGATCGATGTGCCCGAAATCAGTTTCCCGGTGGGGCTTGACGTTTACGACCCAAAGGTGCTGAACAATTTTCAGGCCGGAGAGGGTGGCATTAACGGTTCAAAAACCTATGAATACCTTATCATTCCAAGGCTTGCAGGCAGCTATCGTTTGCCCGCCTTAACCATATCATGGTTTGACCCTGAATCGGGACGCTACCAAAACACCGTGCTTGAAGAGCGGCTGCTGGATATAGCCAGGGGGGATGAAGAGCAGAGCCAAACCATTGTCAGCGGTCTTTCAAGGGAGGATGTGAAGGTATTGGGAAAGGATATACGCTTCATCAAAACCAGCGGAGCCTCGTTCCGATCTTTGAATCGCACCTTCTTCAATTCTTCCTCTTACTGGCTGTTCTTTTCCGCAATCATCATTCTTTCGGTATTGGTCTTCATAACTAACATTATCCGCAATAAACAACGATCAGACCTCAGAAGCCTGCGCTTCCGCCGCGCCCTTTCAAGGGCCCGCAGAAGCCTGAAGAAAACCCGGAGTCTTCTGAGTGCAGGAAAAACCGCATCGGTAGCCGAACTATTACTAAAACTCCTCTGGGGCTATCTGGGAGACAAACTCAGGCTCGACCCCTCCCGTCTTGAATCTTCGCTGGTTCATACCCTTTTGCTCGAAAAAGGAATCAATGAGACGGAGATCAATAAGCTGCTTGCCCTCATCGAAAGCTGCCAGTTTATTCAGTATGCACCAGGAGCAAAAGACTCAGACCTGGCTGCTCTGGCTGCCCAAACCGAGGAGATGATCAACCGTCTTGAGCGACTTATAAAACAACAACCATGAAAAGAGGCATCATCACCCTGATAATCCTGGCACAAGCCATCCTTGGAGGATGGGCTCAAAGCGCCGAGCCTGAATTCCTCTTTGAATCGGCAAATCAAAAATACCTGAACGGAGAATTCACCGAGGCACGCGACGGGTATCTGAAAATCGTTTCATCGGGATTGGAGTCTGCCGAGCTTTATTACAATCTGGGCAATACTTTTTATAAACTGGGCGAAATACCCTCGGCGATACTTTATTTTGAAAAGGCCCTCAAAATTAAGCCACGCGATAAGGATATCCTTTTCAATCTGGATATTGCCAATCAGTTGACCACCGATAAAACCGAAATCCTTCCGGAGTTTTTTCTTGTCAGGTGGATCAAGGCATCCGGAACGATCCTTCCAGGGGATATCTGGGCCCTGTTAAGCCTGATCTCCCTGGCAGCCATCACTACGCTGGTAATTGGTGTGGCTTTTAAAAGAGACAGCCGGAATAGAAAGCTGTTGATCGTTTCAGCCCTTTTTGCCATCCTGATCATGTTGATATCTTTCAACTTCGCCAGGAGCGATTACCGCACTAAGACCAGTCCGTTATCGGGCATCATTTTTGAACCGGCGGTCAAGGTCAAGAGCACCCCTGATGAAAACGGCACCGATCTCTTTATTCTGCATCAAGGTACCAAGGTCGGATTGGGTGAAAAACTAAACGAATGGATTGAGATCCGACTATCTGACGGAAACACAGGATGGCTTCCGGCTTCTGTGATCGAAGTGATCTGAACTGATTCACATCAACTTACGGATAATCAGTGTTTGTAACAGGATTTCGGTCAGGGTATCATTATTAAAGGATGCACAGTTCAGCACCAGGTCGAAATTTGACCCGCAGCAGGATTCACCCAGAAAGTATTCCAGAAATTTCTTTCTCTTCTCATCGATCTTCAGAATTTTCTCTTCCGCCACCTTCTGAGAAAGTCCCTGCATGTCCATCACCCAGCGAATCCTCCAATCCATCGGAGCGATGAGACGAACATGCAGCGACTCCGGTATGTGACGGGTCATGGCCACGCCACCACGGCCAACAATGACCACATGTCCGCGCTCGCCAATGTTACGGATAACGCTGCCGATGGTCTTTCGGATCTTCTTGTCGGTTTTGTAACTGACATCCTTACTGGTTGCAGCAAGGATGTCATCCATGATGCTCCGGTTCTCGTATTTAAAAACATGCCGCATGTGTCGCTTATCGACATTCAATTCTGTTGCCGCCTCATCCAGCAGGTCCTTACCGATCCATCTCCAGAGCACCCCGGTTCGTCCCGATTCCCTGATCAGCCGGTTGATCTGATCCACCAGACTGGTGGCAAGCAGTTTAGCCGGACAACCATATTCGCGGCTTATTGTAACCACGGGCCCCATGCTTGCCGGGACAGGCTGTTTGCCTATACGAGACTCCATGTACTGAAGCAGGATGTTTTGCATATCTCCCATAAAAATGTTCAGTTAGGTTAAAAAGCTCTATCTTTGCCCGCTCAATTTTAAGTCGTTGATTTATTTAACGGTAAGAATATTAAAAATGTTCCAAAAATAGTATGAGGGCATTCAGTTCTATCGCAATAATCATCCCTTTTATTCTATTGATCGACTTTTTTGCCTTTAGGGTAATCCAATCAATCACCGGAAAGAAAAGTGCCCGATTCCGCCATCTCACAAGGATTCTCTACCTGTCAGTTTCGCTGACGGCAATAGCAGGACTGGTACTTTCATATCTTCATTATGAAGGAGACCCTTCTGAACCTGACCGATTTCGATGGCTGATGAATTTCAACGGGTTTTTCATTGCACAGTTCGTTCCCAAATTGGTTCTGGCCGTTTTCAGAATGCTGTTTGAGCTTGTTCGACTGGGGAAGAAGCTGGCCACCTATTTATCAGGAAAACCGGTACTTGCGAGTCGCAGGACCCGGGCCATCAGCAGAAGCGAATTTATTCAGCGTTCGGCAGTGGTTCTGGCCGCCATCCCGCTGATTGGCATCATTCACGGCATCGGCTGGGGCCGGTTCAACTTTACCCTGCACCGAAAAAAAATCCCTATTTCAACCCTTCCCGAGGCATTTGAAGGGTTCAGGATCGTCCAGCTTTCGGATGCACACCTCGGCAGCTTTAACCGGCAGGAGTTCAGGCTTGAGGATCTTTTTCAGCAAGTAAATGATCTGAAACCCGATTTGATCCTTTTCACCGGGGATATGGTGAACAACTTCGCACACGAAATGAGTGGCTGGGTCGCGGTATGGAAGCAACTTTCGGCAACCTATGGAAAGTTTTCCGTTTTGGGAAACCATGATTACGGTGGATATTCTGAATGGCCCACGCCCCAGGCCCGGAAGCGAAATCTTCAAGACATCATGCGTCAGCAGCGCGAAATGGGATTTCAGCTCCTGATGAACGAACACATTAAAATTGAAAAAGATGGAGCAGTCATCCATCTGGCAGGTGTAGAAAACTGGGGTCGTCCTCCCTTCCCTCAACTCGGGGATCTCAGCAAGGCCATGACTGGAATACCGGATGGGGCGCTGACCATCCTGATGTCGCATGATCCCGACCACTGGGACCAGCAGGTTATGTCGAAACATCCCCAGATAGCGCTTACCCTATCTGGCCATACCCATGGTTTTCAATTTGGCATCGAGATTGGATCCATCAAGCTGAGTCCGGTTCAGTTGCGCTACAAGCGTTGGGCAGGACTATACCAGGAGGGCGGTCAGTATCTATATGTGAATCGTGGATTGGGATACCTGGCCTTTCCGGGACGGGTGGGTATTTGGCCCGAAGTGACACTACTGGAACTCACGCGAGAAACCTCGGGTTAAAAGTCAAAACAATAGGCTGAACCCACAGTTACTCCTTTATTTCGCCGAGGTTGAGATCGCGGGTCAGCTTGCCAATGCTTTTCATGTCAATGATACCGGTAATCCAGATTAGGGCATTCTCGGTGTTACCACCGGTGAGCACCACCAGATCCGTTACCTTGCCATCCTTCTTGCGTACCATGAACTTTATCCGTTCATCGGAATTCTGAATGTCCATGAGCTCCTCGAAGACCTTATGATCGACCGCTGCCAGCACTTCATCATAGAAAGCCTTGCAAAGAGCGGGTGTTTGCGTGCAGGTCAGGATGCGTATTCCGTTGAGGTTCTGTATCATCTTCATATACTCATCATCCTTTGCGACCTCGATTTCAGAAATCAAAGAAAACATCTGGCGGGTAATCACCACTGAGGTATAACCCTCTTTGCCGGCATAGCGGTCAAAGATCTGTTCGATCGGCTTATACTGCCCCATGGCTGCGACATGAGCCAATAGAAACAGAAATATGATGGACTGGCGTTTCATGTTGCATTCATTTTTCAGTAGTAATCTCTTCCGAAATCTGCCACCCCGGATTAAGCTTACCCAGAAGAGAGAGATTTCGGTTGGCCTTCTCAAATTGATCAAGGTTTTCGAGTGGTTTCATAGAATCCCCAAGCTTACCCATGAGCCGTAGCTGACCAGTTCCCTGACCCAGGTAACCCGAAACCTTTGCGAGTGTGGTCTGAACCTCATTGTAAGCAAGCTGCGGATCCTTGTAACTACCCAGGTCAGCACCACGGTTCAGAAACAGGAGGCTGCTGATTAGCACCAGTCCAATGGCAGCAGCGCTTCCCACCCAGTAAAGCACAGGATTGAAGTGGCGGATGCGGGGTGTCTGAAGTTGATCAAGGCGGGCAAGCACCTCAGACTCCAGCTCTGCGGGCTCCTCCTGGGTGTTTAACCCCAGTTCATGCAGGGCAGAAATCACCTGTTCATCGATAAAAGCCAATTCGTGAAGCCTACCATCCTTTACCATATCGAGAAGTTCTTTCTCTTCAGCAGAGGTAGAACTTCCATCATAATAGGCCTGCAACAGCTCCTGATAATTTTTTGTTCCCATTGGCGTAAAGTTTTTCAAATTCCTCTCTAACCTTTCTCCGTGCTCTTGAAAGAATCACCCTGAAATTTCCATCGTTGATATGCAACTGATCGCAAATCTCTCCGGGTTCAAATCCTTCGACATCCTTCAACAGGATAACCGATCTCTGAGGTTCGGGCAACCGGCGGATGATATCCTGCAAGTGCCTGACCGATTCGTTGCGCTGCAGAATCGCAGAGGGATCATCTTCTTCAGCGACCGCATCGTAATAAGCTGCATACCCGTCAAGACTTACCGTCCGATTTCTTTTAATCAAATCAAGGCAGTGATTTCGAGTTACCCGCATGGCAAATGCCTCAACACTATTCAAATCGCGAATCTGATCTCTCATGTTCCACAACTTGACGAAAACCTCCTGAACAGCATCCTTTGACTCCTCCTTGTCCTCCAGGTAGCGCCATGCAAACCGGTACAACCTGCCTGATAGCGGAATCATAGTTTCGTTGAATTCACTTGCCGTCATCATGTTGAAGACGACTGTAGCGGCAACTTGTTACAGCCTGCAGTCTATCTTTTAACAATCATCGGCATCACCAGGGTTTTTGAATCCGAGGCATAGCCGGAGAAGATGCCAAACCCTCCGGTGACATTGGTAAAAACCTGAACAGGCTCACTGAAGGGATTTCGAAAAGTTTCGTAATACTTCTGAGAGGAGGTGGCATAAAGAAAATAGGAGGGCTCAATCTGTTCAAGCTTAACCTCAAGCCAAACGGTGTCGGCCATAAAAAAACTGTAGTCACTGAAGCTCAATTCGATCAATCGTTCACGCCCGTTGAAAAGGAGGTCGTTGAACATGGTCTTTCCTCCATAATAAACCGATGATTCATCAGATACCGGGTCAGTCAGACTAAAATAGACCTGATGGGTTTCTAGACTGTCGAGCAGCTGACCTGTAAGGTAATCATATCGTTTGTTGGTGGCATACAACACCAAGGCATAATAATTCACATCGTCAGCGGGATCCATGAAACGGATCTTGAGCTGATACTCTGTTTCACCATATTCCCCGATCGTGCTCGAAGTGTCGACGGAGCCCAGCGGCACAGGTTCTGGAACAGCGGTAATGGCGTATGCCGGCTGTAATCCATCAAATTCAACATCCAGCCGGTACTCTTCGCCCATCGAGGGATAGAAACCGGGAAGGAGATAATTACCATTTCCAACAGGAACCAGGTCGCCGATTTTCTCCCCTCCTTCAGAGAGCCAGGCTTTGGCACCGTCAAGGAACACGAAGCTGTCAGGTTCAAGCACCGACAAACTCCGGGTAAGGTTTACGGTCACCAGGCTGTCAGGATTGATCATTCCATTGAACACGATTTTTCGGTCGCGGTCAGGCAGGTTGATGTCAATGATCTTCTCACACTGCGAAAGGAGCAGGGGAATGATCAGGGCGGTTATGTAGAACAGATATCTTTTCATAATATTTAAACCTCTACTTTAACTTAAAGCTGTAGCTGATGGATGGAATGATGGGGAAAAGCGAATACTGCTTCAGGACTGTCTCGACAGTGCCATTCGCACCGTATTCCTGGTCAAATGTGAGATAAAACGGGTTCTTCCGGTTGTACAGATTGTAAGCTCCGAACGACCAGGTTCGCTCACCCCATTTGGTTTCCTTGCGGAAATTGATCCCAATGTCAAGTCGGTGATATGCAGGCATGCGGTAGGAGTTACGACGCTCGAAATACTCAAGGCCGTTGAAATACTGGTAACCATACCAGAAGCTTGAAATGCTAGCATACTTTTCAAGTGCGAGGGTTACCGCGTTACCGGTCCCGTACACCCAGGTCATTCCCAAATCAATGCGGTCGTTGATCTTCTGGTTCAGAACGATCGAGAGATCGTGCCGGCGGTCATAGCGGTAGGGGAACCACTCGCCAAAGCTGATGTTCTCAAACCTACGCTTTGACCAGGAGAGGGTGTAGCCAATCCAGCCTGAGGTTTTTCCGAATTGCTTTCTTGCCAGCATCTCCAGTCCGTAGGAGAGTCCCCTTCCGATTTCAACCTTATCCTGCCAGTCGTCCTGCAGGGAGAAGAAGCTTGCCCCCTCTTTGTATTCAATCAGGTTCTCCATGGTCTTATAATAGCCTTCAAGACTGATTTCCCAGCTGTCGTCGGGTTCATAAACCACTCCGGCAGCGTATTGTATCGACTTTTGAGGCTTGATCCTGTCGGTAACGGGGACCCACAGGTCTGTAGGCAGTCCAATTGAGGTATTGCTTAACAGGTGAATGTATTGCGACATATGAGAATATGCAGCCTTTACAGAGAGCGTTTCATTGACCATGTACCGGGCTGAGATCCTGGGCTGTAAAGAGGTATAGGTTGAATCGCTCACCATGAAACCTGAGAAGTGAAGTCCTGCATTGATCTTGAGCCGGGTACTAACCTGCCAGTCGTCTTCGGCGAAAACAGCCCATTCGTGGGCGTTGATGTTTGTATTTCCAAAGGTGGTGTCGATGGCATTGTTCATGTTTCCCTCTTCAATCTGGAACACGGTGACACCCGGCCTGAAGGTATGGTAGATGTGATTATAACCGAATTTGATGGCATGCCGGGGGTTGGGAAGGAAGTCGAAATCAATTTTTGCGGCCCAATCGCGAATGCCCGAGTCGTATTGAAATTCGTATCGATGCGAAAGCACATCGTTCTCTTTCTGGATATCCAGCAGGGAGGTCACAAAATTGTAGTTACTGAAAGTCAGACTGGTATTTGAAAAGAGCTTTGGGGTGATCACATAATTCCAACGCAGGGCGGTGGTAAAATTGCCCCAGCCCAATCCTGCCTCATCCTCCCAATAAAAATTCTTGTTTCGCTCCTTGGTTCCAAGATAGGCCTTGTCTTCACCGGTATAGGCGCTAAGATAGATTCTGCTTCGGTCTGAGAATCGGTGATTAACCTTTGCATTGAGGTCATAGAAATAATATCCAGCCGTGAAATTCTCAAGGCCATTACGCGAGGCCTGCCATGAGATCAGCGGCTGTGAAAGGACGTCGATGTAGGTTCTGCGGCCTGAAATGATGAACGAAGTGCGTTCTTTCCAGATGGGCCCCTCGAGCGTCAGCTTTGAGGATACGATTCCCACGCTGCCCTCGGCCGCGAATTTTTTATTGTTGCCCTCTTTCATGCGTATATCGAGGACGGATGAGAGCCTGCCTCCGTACTGGGCCGGGAATCCTCCCTTGATGAGTTTTACATTCTGAATGGCATCCGGATTGAACACACTGAAAAAACCGAAGAGGTGGTTTGCGTTGTAAACAGGCACCCCATCCAGCAGGATCAGGTTCTGGTCGGGCCCACCTCCCCTGACATAGATGCCACTGGTGCCCTCATTGCCGGATTGAACCCCGGGCAGCAATTGAAGCGCCTTGAGCACATCAACTTCACCGAGCAGTACAGGAAGGCTTTTAATGGTTTTTGCCGAGAGTTCGGTTACGCTCATCTGTGTGCTTTCAACTGCTGACCTCGAGCGTTCAGCAGAAATCACAACCTCGCCGATTTCAAGGGAGGGTTCGAGCAGGATGTTGATCACCGTATCACGGATCAGGTTGATGTCGATCACTCTGGTCTTGTAGCCCACAAATGAACAGGTGAGGCTGATGTTCCCTGCAGGAAGAGTTAGACTATAAAATCCATAAACGTTGGTAATGACCCCGTTGAGGGTTTTGGCATCATAGATATTGGCGCTGATCATCAGCTCACCACTCTGGCCATCTTCTACCCTCCCGCTGATGGTGTATCTCTGAGAAAAACCCTGGTGGACAAAAACCAGCAACAGGATCAGTATGGTGGAAAAGCGTAGCATGAATAAAGTTTTGATTATAACCTGTCAATCGAAAAAAGGTTGCAGTGCCAGCATTAATTCTTCAGGGGGACGTGTGGGCCGTCGGGAATGAGGGTCGGTAAACACCAGGACAGCGTGTCCGTGGTTAAGCAGATCACCGGCCTCATTGAATATCTCATAATGGAAAGTGATTCTTGCAGTCGGCATTTCCCGAAGGGTGGTTTTTATGGTGATCAGATCGTCGTAGCGAGCCGGCCGTTTGTAGTTGATGGTCAGGTTAACAACCGGCAGCAGCACCCCCTTTTCCTCCATATAGCGGTAGGTCATTCCCAGCTGCCGGATCATCTCGGTGCGGCCCACCTCATAGTATTCGGCATAACGACCGTAATAGACGTATCCCATCTGGTCGGTCTCTCCGTACCGGACCCGTATTCGGGTTTCTGTTGTAAACATAATCCTTGGTGTTAAAGTATATCCTGGCTTGGCACCCCGCTCAGGTCAAATTCGCCGGCTCCGGTTATGGTCACCATGCAGATTCTTCCCAAAGGAAGTGTATTTAAAGGTCCCTCTACCATGACCTCCTGATCAACTTCCGGAGAATCAGCTTCGGTTCTGCCATAGTAAACACCATCCTCATACCTATCGATCATGACAGGCAACTCCTCTCCCACCCGCTGCAGGTTCAGTTCCAGGGAAATGCCCTGCTGCAGTTCCATGAGCCGGTCGGCACGCTCCCGCTTCACATCTTCAGGAACATCATCCGCCATGCGGTTTCCTGCCCGGGTGCCCTCTTCGTGAGAATAGGTGAATACACCGAGCCGGTCAAATCGGGTATCGGCCACAAAGTTCATCAGCTCATCAAACTCATCCTCACCCTCTCCCGGGAAACCGACGAGCATGGTGGTTCTCAGCGCCACTCCTGGAACCCGTTCACGAATCAGGTGAATCAGCTCCTCTGACTCTCGCCTCCCGATGCCGCGGTTCATGGCCTTCAGCACCGGATCTGCAATGTGTTGCAGGGGCAGATCCAGGTAGCGGCACACTTTGTCTGAACCTGCCATCAGATCGAGCAGGTCTCGGGGAAAGCGTCGCGGATAGGCGTAATGCAGACGGATCCAGTCGATTTCCTCAATTTCATGCAGCTTTTCAACCAGCGGTGTTATGCGTTGTTCTCCGTAGAGATCCGTTCCGTAGGCTGTCAGGTCCTGTGCGATCAGAATCAGCTCCCTGGTGCCGTTGGAGGCCAGAAAGCGTGCCTCCGATATGATCTCCGCGACTGGCCGGCTCACATGTTTGCCCCGTATGGCCGGAATCGAGCAAAAGGTGCAGGCATGGCTGCATCCTTCAGATACCTTCAGATAAGCATAATGTACCGGGGTAGAGTGTATTCTGCGGGTCAGAGCATCCCCACTCACCACCAGGCTGAAATCATTCAGGATTTTTTCCAGGTCATTGACCCCGTACCAGCGGTCGACCTCGGGAATGTTTTCTGCCAGTTCCCCGGCATAGCGCTGCACGAGACAACCCATCACCCGGATTTCACGGATGCGGCCGCTCCGGCGCGTTTCGACGGCCTGCAATATGGTATTGACCGACTCTTCGCGGGCGTCGTGAATGAATCCGCAGGTATTGATAATCAGGATGTCGGCATCTACCCGTTCGGGGTCAATGCGGGTTTTGATGCCCCGTAAAACCAACTGCGTCATCAATTGCTCTGAATCCACAAGGTTTTTAGAGCATCCGAGGTTGATGATATCCACGGAGGGATATGAGTTTGGCATCATGCGGATCAATCTTGCTTTGAAAACAGCGATTCTACAAATTCAAGGCTGTTAAACAGCTGCAAATCACTGATCTTCTCTCCGATCCCGATGTACCTGACAGGAATGCGAAACTGGTCACTGATGCCGATGACCACCCCACCCTTTGCGGTTCCGTCAAGTTTGGTCAGGGCCATGGCTGTAACCTTGGTTGCAGCAGTGAACTGTTTTGCCTGTTCAAAGGCATTTTGTCCTGTTGAACCGTCGAGGACCAGCAAAACCTCATGAGGAGCATCGGGAAGCACCTTACCCATCACACTGCGAATCTTGGTGAGCTCATTCATCAGTCCTGTTTTGTTGTGAAGCCTCCCGGCCGTATCAATGATCACAACATCGGCTTTCTGCGCCACACCCGACCTGACCGTATCAAAGGCCACCGAAGCCGGATCACTGCCCATTTTCTGACTGACCAGGGGCACATCCGCACGTCGGGCCCAGATTTCAAGTTGCTCAATGGCAGCGGCCCTGAAAGTATCTGCCGCCCCCAGCACAACACGCTTGCCTGCCTGTTTGAACTGGAAAGCCAGCTTACCGATGGTGGTGGTCTTACCCACGCCATTGACGCCCACCACCATGATGACATAGGGTTCATCCATCACCGGCAATTCAAAATCAGCTCCAGCACCAGATCGGTTTTCAGCCAAAAGGGATGCAATTTCCTCTTTTAGGATGCGATGCAGTTCATGAGTATCGAGGTACTTGTCTCTTGAAACCCGCTCCTCGATGCGACGGATAATTTTTACGGTGGTTTCAACCCCTACATCCGATGAGATCAGAACCTCTTCAAGATTGTCAAGAACCTCATCGTCGATGCGGGATTTCCCGGCCACAGCCCGGGTCAGTTTTTTAAAAACGCTCTCCTTGGTTTTTGACAGTCCTTCATCAAGACTCTTGCGCCGGTCAGACGAAAACATGCTGAATAGTCCCATCGCTCTTCGGTAAGATTTAGGGTTTACCGCGAAAGTGTAAAAATAAAAAAGCTTTTCCCTATGTGAAGGAAAAGCCCTCTGTTCTTTCAGTAAGATCTCAAAGTCGCCGGACTATTTCTGCTTGAAGTAGTCGTCGACGTGATCAACATGAACCATCATCTCCTTGAAGGAGTATGCACCGGAGGTACCAGATTTCTGCATCTTGATAACTTTGGCAAAGCTCTTGCCTTTTCCGGACTGCAGGGTTGCTACAACTTTCTTTGCCATAACTCAGACTATTTTATTTCCCGGTGAGCGGTCACCTTTTTAAGGATTGGATTGTACTTCTTCATCTCCATACGATCGGGAGTGTTTTTGCGGTTCTTCATGGTGATGTACCGTGAGGTGCCCGGCATGCCACTCTCTTTGTGTTCGGTGCATTCAAGAATAACCTGAATGCGGTTGCCTTTTCCTTTCTTGGCCATGACTGATGCTCCTTGTTAATATTTTGTGATATATCCCTTTTCCTTGGCCTCTTTCAGGCAGCTGGCCAGTCCTTTTTTGGTGATGTTCCGGATACCGGAAGCAGACACCTTGAGGGTAATCCACCGATCCTCTTCAGGAAAATAGAATTTACGGATGAAGAGGTTGGGATAAAAGCGCCTCTTGACCTTGCGGTTTGAGTGGGATACATGATTGCCCACCATCACGGCTTTTCCGGTAATTTGACAGATACGCGACATATGCTTCTGTTTTCTTCAGTAACTGATTTTGTCAACAACACTCATTCTCAAAACGGATCGCAAATTACGTGATTTTTATTGAATTATTCAAGCGTTTTTCAAAAAAACATCCCCCGTACTTATGAACGAAGCGTGTTCAAGAGACTTCCCAATTCAGGAAAATCCTCAAGGATTCGCAATCTCAGCATATTCAGGGCCGCCATGGATGACCTGATGATGTGTCGCTCACGGTGCTCACCCAGGTTGTAATGCCGGGCCTCGGTGCCCGATGCTCCACTGACCGCAATCCAAACTGTGCCTACGGGTTTATCCGGAGTGCCACCGTCGGGACCGGCGATTCCTGAGATGGCCAAACTGTAATCGGTGCCGAAGACCTCCCTAACATACACAGCCATCTGCCTGACAACCTGTTCACTAACAGCACCATACTGCAATAACAACTCTTCACTGACCCCCAAAAACCGGTGTTTGATGTCGTTTGAGTAGGCAACGAGGCTTCCGTTGAAAAAGTTCGAGCTACCCGGATTGCGAGTCAGGAGGTGAGACAGGTATCCGCCGGTGCAGCTTTCAGCGGCTGCGATTGTGAGTCTGCCTCTTTTCATCAATTCACCCAGCGCCGCATCCAGAGTAACTCCTTCGTATCCATAAACCGCCTTGGGAATAAGCTTCACCGCTCCTGCGGCAAGCTGGTCGAGTTGAGCCTTCAACGCCTCGCGGTTATCAGATTTTCCGCTGAGCCTGAGACGAATCATCCCCGGTGAAGGGAGATATGCCAGGCTCACCTGAGGAGGCAGGTCAAGCTCCCAGGGTTCAAGAATCTGGGCCAGTTTTGATTCGGGAATCCCGGTAGTCATGATATTGCGATGCAAAATCACAGGCAGACTGAAGGTTTCAGCCAGGCGCGGAAGTACCGTTCGCTCCATCATATCCTTCATCTCATAAGGAACTCCGGGAAGGGAGATAACCAATTGCTCGCCCCGGGTGAACCACATTCCGGGTGCCGTTCCCTGAAAATTCCGCAAGGGAACGCAAACTGAAGGAACCATGGCCTGCCGGCGGTTCAGGTCGTTGAGTGGCACATCGCGATGGCGGAAGAGCGCCTGAATATCCTCCCAGACCTGCGGGTCAAAGACCAGCTCTCCGCCAAAGAGGCGGCAGAGGGTATCCTTGGTACGGTCATCCCGGGTAGGACCCAGTCCCCCCGTTATGATCACCACATCGACACGGGTGAGAGCCTCTGCAAGGGCGGTTTCGATCTCCTCCGGGATATCTGAAACAGAGACAATCCTTCTCACCGGCAATCCCAGCATTGACATCTTTTCGCCAATCCATGCAGAATTGGTATCTACCGTTTGTCCGATGAGGATTTCATCCCCGATGGTCAGGATTTCAGCGTCTAGATTCATTTATTTCATCTTGAAGCCGGCGCAGGCGCGTCAGCAGTGGTGGATGCGAATAGTGCATGAAGGCATAAACGGGATGCGGTGTAAGATTGCTGAGGTTCTTGACGCTCAGTCGTTTCAGTCCGCTCGCCAACGCCTCTCCCGCGCCCCAGCGGGCGGCAAAGGCATCGGCGCTGAACTCGTTTTTTCTTGAAAGAAGATTCATGAGGATGCCGGTCAGCAGTGAAACCGGAGAGTACAGCACTGCGAATACCAGCGCGCCGATGTGGAAGCTTGGCAGTGTGGCGCCCACCGACCGGGCAAGAACATCACTGTCAATGAGCAGAGAAAAAAGAAAGAGCATCAACCCGGTCTGTAAAACCGAAGCGGCAAGGCCGGTCCATATATGATTCAGCTTGTAATGACCCGTCTCGTGAGCCAGTACCGCTACCACCTCCTTTTCCTCAAGATCGTCAACAAGGGTATCATAAAGCACGATTCTTCGTTTTCTGCCAAAACCGGTAAAATAGGCATTGGCCTTAGTCGAGCGTTTCGATCCGTTGATCATATAAATATTGCCGACCCTGAATCCGACCCTGTCAGCAAAGGCGCTGATTGAACGTCGCAACGAGCCCTCTTCCAGGGGCGTCTGACGGTTAAAGAGGGGCACAATCAGGCTCGAGTAAAAGAAGGTGATGATCAGGGAAAAGAGGGTGACAAGAATCCAGGCAATCCACCAGAATCCTGATCCGGTGAGCATATAGAACCAGACCACCAGGGTCAGTAGGGGGCCGCCCAGAAACATTGCCAGCATCCAGGATTTAAGTTTATCCAGGATAAAGGTTCCCGGGGTCAGACGGTTAAACCCATAGCGTTTCTCAATCACAAAACTGCCATAAAGCTGAACCGGAACACCAGCCAGATCCGCAATAAAACCGAGGATGGCAAAGAAAACTAAAGTCATGGCAATTGGATGAACGGTAAACCCCCGGATCCAGCTGTCGAGCCAGCCAAAAGAACCGGTGATGAACAACAGGAGTGTCACCAGGGTAGAGATGGCTGAAGCTACCAGATCGAGCAATGCGTGGTCACGGGCATAACGCTGCGAGCGTGCATAAGCCTCGTCGTCGTATACTGAACTCACCTCCGGCGGCAGTATCGGTTTCATGGCCCTTATGTTTAGTGCAACCAGAAACAGGTCGAGCAGGTAATGAAAGAGAATGATGATGACGATCCAGGTCAGCATGACATGATTATCAAAAATGAGCCATTACCAGCGGCGAATGATCTCTCCTCGCCGGATGCGCTCCTCATAATCAAGGGCCTTCCGGTTCAGGATGTTGATATACTCAAGGGTTCGCTTGTCGGGATTTATCCTGTGTGACCGACGGGCATAGGCAAGGGCCTGGTTGGTCCGGCCGTCGCGTTCGCAGGCCAAAGCCATGTTGTAACACGCCCTTGCTTTAACCACTGAATCCTGACTGTTGAAAGAGAGGTAATACCATCGTGTTTCTGCACTACCCCACCGATCCTCCTCCACTGCCAGGGCAGCCAGTTTCATAAGGCTGTCACCGTTGGGATAGTAGAATCTTGTTTCCGCCACGCTTCCGGGTGTGAAACGGCCGACATAATAGGCAGCCGCTTCGAGGCTGGTTTGTTTTATCATTTCATCCTCATCGGGCAGTGCATCTATGGCAGCATTCAGGTTTTCGCCCCGGGCGGTAAACAATGAGGACCAATGGTATACTTTTTCTTCGAGCATGCGTCGTCGGGCAGGCTGGTACATGCGCCAGGCCATGGTAAGAACCACCTCCCTGCGAGCGAGATACTGACCGGCATCCTCCCTTACTTCGGGCTCTTTAAGCTCCAGATCATAACCCTCCAGCACCAGGGCTGCTTCAACGCGCTGCCGGTCGGTTTCGTTTTTCATACCCTCCCATGGAAGGGCTTCAGGCAGATCGGGACCGTTATGCCTGAACATCCTGGGGTACTGGATCCGCTTGACCAAGTATCGGTTTTCTTTTGTAAGGAGTGAGACCACTGAATCAACCATTGACTCAGCATGGTTCCACTTTACCGAATCAACCGATTCAAAGGCTCCCCATTGCACCTCGTCGTAAGGGCCAGTGGCGGGCACATACCTCGAAGTGACCATGAGCAGCTTCAGCTGCGGGGGTAATTCGAGTTGGGGCGGATCGTAAACATCAAGGGTGATCTTTTTTAGCTGGCAGGAGCTGGCGGCAAACAGCAGCAGCACACCTGCATAAATCCAAATTCGCTTCATATTCAATTTCAAATACTTAACATCATCGAGTTCCAAACCAGCGCCTTACAAACCACTCAAGCATCAGGAGTCCGAGAATCAGCCAAAGAATCCAGCTGAGACTGATCAAACTGATCCACTGCCAGGAGGCTCTTTCGCTCGGGGTCTGGTCAGGCAGGGATTCAATCTCTGTACCGAGCTCATCCAGCCGCGACCATGGCAACACCACCCCTCCGCTGGCTGACGCCAGCCTTCTCAGCATCTGATGATTGGCTGTCAGATTGAGTCTTTCGGGGTCGGTTTCGGTTACCCTGAAAAGTCCTTTCTGCGTCAGCAGCGCCTCACCCGACCCAACACTGGCCTCATAGCGATAAAGTCCCGGATCCAGTGCCGGAAGATCCAGTCTGTAATGATCCTGCCAGCGGCCCATCTGGTAACTGAAACGATTGCCCTGCTCTCCTGAAAGGTCAATGGTAACGGCAAGCGTATTCACCGGTTCAAGGCTTTCATTGTAATAGCGTGCATTAATC
>CAYGOU010000013.1:0-21930 GCA_964351455.1 uncultured Porphyromonadaceae bacterium | reverse complement strand
CTGCGGTCGATGTTACCCGAAAGCAGGTGGTTCAGAAGGTCGTAAGAGCCGGCAATATCATCGAACATGCCGGCCACATCTCTCTTTTGATGTGACGATACCATCAGCCTTTACGATGGATCTGGGTTGCAGTAGCCTGTGCCGAGGGGGTTATGAGGATATCCTGGATGTTCACATGATCAGGACGGGTCAGGATGTACAGAATGGCATCGGCCACATCCTCACCCTGCAAAGGTTCAAATCCCTGGTAAACCTTGTCGGCGCGCTCCTGGTCTCCCTTGAAACGCACCAGTGAAAACTCGGTCTTGACAGCCCCGGGGGCGACCGATGACACCTTGATCCCGTAAGGAAGCAGATCCATGCGCATCCCCTGGGTAAGAGCCTCAACAGCATGCTTCGAGGCACAGTAGACCGAGGCATTGGGATAAACCTGCTTACCGGCAATCGAACTGATGTTGATGATATGTCCCCTTTTGCGGTCAACCATGCCCGGGGTGACCAACCTCACCAGATGCAGAATTCCGGTTACATTGGTATCCATCATCTGATCCCAGTCGTTGCAGTTTGCCTCATGCACCGGATCGAGGCCTGCTGCCAGTCCTGCATTGTTGATCAGAATCTCAATTTCCGACCACTCCTCGGGCAGTTCAAAAATCGCCTTTCGCACCGCGGTGCGGTCTCTCACGTCAAGAATCAGTGGGTGGTTCTCATTGTGGTAAACCTCAGAAAGCTCTGCCACGATTTTTTTGAGGGTAACAGCCCTTCTGGCCGCCAGGATGAGGCGGTAGCCCTTCGAAGCCAGCAACCTGGCTGTAGCAAGTCCGATTCCGGAGGTAACGCCTGTGATCAATACGATCGGCATTCGGGGGTTTTTTTTCTTTGCCATATCTGTCTTATTAACAGATGCGAATTTAACCATTTAGAACAAACCGATATAACCCAGATGGATTCTTGCCGATCGCAGGGTTAACTCTCTCAGGGAGTTGCTGCCGAAAGCGGCGTAAATATTCAGGATGCCCCCGCCTGTCTTCACCTGGGCACCGGCACCCATTCCGAAGGGCCAGGCGCCGGGTTCCCCGGGGAGTCGCGTTGCAAGCCAGGCCTGATCGGCAAACACAAGAAGGTGAGAGAATTCATCGAGAAGCAGTCGCAATTCAAGACTTGCCCTGGCAAATCCCGGCACCCTGAAGATATCCTCATCAAAGCCTCGGAGGGTCAGATAACCTCCAAGGTGGAGGAATTCATTGTATGGAAGATCATCCGATATCCTGAATTCAGATCCGATAAAGGTTCGAAGTACCAGGCGCCCCGGCAGCTTCATGAAAAGGTCGGCTGAGACTCCGACTTCATGCTGAACGCGGGAGTTAAACTGTTCACTCCTTCGCACTCCGGTGAGCCATGAACCATTCAGCACATAACCCCGGGCCGGGTTCAGCGGGTTATCCAAAACCGATGCCCTGTATCGAAAACCCGTCATTGCCAGGGTAAATGGATGGTAGACCAACGTTTCAAGGGAATCGGCTATGGTCAGCAAATCGCTTCCGCGGAATTTGAACTGCCATGAAAGGTGGTGACCCGGCTTAAACGAATAGGGTATTTCAACTCCTGCTTCCAAATTGATCCACGAGGTATCCTGCCGCCTGAGCATGAAACTGGCGGCAAGTCCCACAGGCAATCCTGCGGGATAGGGAAAGTCGGTTGCGATGTAAAACCGCTGCGACCGGTCCTGATTGCGGCTCCAGATCACGCTCCACCGTTCAGCCTGACCGGTAAGATTGAAAAGATGCAGGTCGGCTGCCCCCATGAATCCAAAAGAGTTGTCTGACTCCCCTGAGGAGCCAAACCCCACCCAGCCGTCGAACCGGTTGGCCGCGGTGGCTACCGGATAGAGGTATATCCAGGCGCGATCGTCGAAAAATCCGGGTTGCGCATCCCGCTGCGTGCTAAAGATCCCGGTACCCTTGAGGCGTTCATCGGCCTGCCGGATGGCCGACTGATCGAACGGCTGGCCCGGCCTGAGCCGGGTAATTCTGTGAAAAACCGGTTGTGACAGCCTCACTTCGGTGCGGTTAAGCACTGAATCCAACAGAATGTAGGGCCCGGGGTCTAATCTTATGGAACCCGAAATGGCACCCTCATGCAGCCGGAGTGAATCCGGAATCACTGCTGCAAAGGGATATCCGCTGTTTTCATGCTGCGTGATCCATTCATCGGTGGCACGGTTTAACAGCTCGCGGCTGACCGGAACTCCCTCAGTCAAACCAGACAGTTGAGCTGCCTGATCCTGGCCCTGTCCCCTGTTCCAGGTTACCCTTCCCCAATGGTACCGTGATCCCGGATAAACCCGGATCAGGGCCGTATCGGCGACCCAACGGATGGTATCGACTGAAAAGGCCGCAAATCCATTCATCAGCATGGTCGCGTGGAGTCGCCTCAGATCCTTCATCAGGGCCGCCGTGTCGCGGTAGTGCCGATCTTCCATTTTTGCAGGCAGTGTAAAGCCTGTATCCGGGGGCGCGACTTCAAACCTGATTCTCCAGGATTCCTGTGCTGATGCCTTTTGAGCAAGGCTCATCATGAACAGGCACAACAGGAGCGTGGCGGATCGGGTCACATCAGAGGGATCATGAATGATTCATAAAACCCTGCCTGACAAGCGTATCCAAAAAGGCAAGCGAGAAATGGCGGTTATCCCTGCGGGTATATCGCTTGTCGGTAAAAATCTGGGCCAGGGTCTCTTTCTGATTCTCCCTCAGGAGTTGAAGGGTGGAGTCAAGCTGTTCGCGCTCATGGTGAATGGCATCAATTTCAGCCATACCATAATCCCGGTAGTATTCATCATGAACCACTCCCCGGAGAGGAAGCCTGTCGGTGAGGGAGGGATCTTCGGAAGGGTGGCCCACCACGAGTGCCGCCACCGGAACCACCAACTGGGGCAGCCTGAGGATTTCAATGAACCGGTCGGCCATCCAGGTGACGGTTCCGAGGTAGCAGATGCCCAGGTTCATCGATTCAGCCGCCAGTGCGGCATTCTGAGCCGCCAGCAGGGCATCGATGGCGCCGGTCAGGAATGAGAGGAAATTATCGTATCCCGGATCGGCATTGCGTTGCCTGCACCAGAGGGTAAACCGGTTAAAATCGGCACAGAAGGTCAGGTGTACCGGAGCTTCAAGAACCATATTCTGTTTAAAGTGTGCCTCCCAGAGCAGTTTACGGACTTCAGGATCCCTGTTAACCACAATGCTGTAGCACTGCATATTTCCGGTTGTGGAGGCCCTTGTTGCGGCCTCCAGAATGGTTTGCAGCTGACTCTCACTTACCGGTTCAGGATTGTACTTTCGGATTGAACGGTGACTGAATATGGGTTCCATCATTTGAGCTTTGGTGTCGGCCACAATGTTAAGAATTCTGGGAGTGGTGAAAAATTAGATTGGTCATTTTTTCCAAAAACGAGTGGTCGCCGCATCTATGGTAACCGAGAACCAATTGTTTAATTAACGTAAGGATTATGAAAAAAGTTTTACTGCTGGTGCTGGTCATTCAGATGATGGCGGCCCAGAACAGGCTGGAGGCGCAGCGAGCCCCGGCTGCCGGCGAGCTTGTCATCACCGAAATCATGGCAAACCCTGAGAAGGTCGCTGATGCCAAAGGCGAATGGTTTGAATTGCTGAACAGGAGCAGCGACACCCTGCTGCTGAACGGAATTGTTGTATCCGACCTGGGAAGCGACAGGCATGTGCTTCAGTCGGAGCAGCCCATCCTGCTGGCGCCCGGGGCCCTTTTCGTGATGGTTCGGGATGGTGACCCCCTCGTGAATGGAGGAATTCAGGGGGACTATGTCATCCGGAGTTTCAGCCTCGGCAACTCCGAAGACGAGGTTATTCTGCAAAGCGAAGAGGGTATCCTGATTGACCAGGTGGTTTATGGCAACGGATGGCCCCTGGCCGCAGGGGTCTCCATGGAGCTGGCTTACAACAGTGCAGATGCAGCACTCAACGATCTGCCCGCAAACTGGCATAAGGCCGTGGCCCCCTATGGGGATGGGGATCTTGGCACTCCGGGATTATTCGGAAACCCTGCCTCAGGGTATCCCCTTGTTCCCGGTGAACTGCAGATTACCCTGCATCCCAATCCCTGCCACCTGGATTGCACCCTCGAAGTGATCTTTGCGACACCTCAGTCGGGGTCTGTCATGGTTTCAAATCTGGTGGGACAAAGGGTGCTGCTTGAGTGGTTTCATGACGAGACCAGACTTTCAAGAAGGCTGTCTCCCGGAACCTGGGTGAAGGGAGTTTACTTTGTTGAACTCAGAACCCGGGGAGAGCGTGCGGTAAAAAGACTGCTGGTTTTATAACAGGGCTACCCCGGCTCCTCCGGGAGCCGGGGTTTATCCATGGTCATCGATACCCGCCACCATCCGGATGGAGTGCAGGAGTGTGGGCAGAATTTCAGAAGAATACTCCTTCACCGCCTTTACGCTTCCCGGCAGACAGTAGATCAGGGTTTTTTCGATCAATCCTGCAATGGCCCTGCTGACCAGGGCGCTGGCTTTGACCATGCCATACTTGACCCTGATCAGCTCCATGATGCCCGGGATTTCCTTGTCAAGCATCGGTTTAATCACATCCGGCGTGATGTCGCGGGGGCCGAGTCCGGTTCCTCCGGTGGTGAATATGGCATGAACCTCCTCCTCAACATAACCGAGAACCAGCTCTCTCAATTGCTGGCCGTCATCCGGAATGATCACCGCATCCAACTCCACCCTGACGCCCCGGTCCTGGAAGTAAACCACCAGGCTATCCAGCAGGGCAGGACCGCTCAGGTCTTCGTATTCGCCGCGACTGGCCCTGTCGCTAAGGGTAATCACCCTGATGCTGAGTGTATCCGGAAGGTTCATTGCTTGGTTTTTTTCTCAAGGTGTATGTTTTCAATCATCATGTCGCGGTCAACCGCCTTGCACATGTCGTATACGGTCAGCAGGGCCACGGATACCGCCGTCAGGGCCTCCATCTCGACACCGGTCTGGCCTGTGCTCTGAACCTCGGCGGATACATCGATGCCACTCCCGGTCACTTCGAAATCGACTCTGATGCTTTCAAGAAGGAGGTTGTGACAAAGCGGGATGAGTGCAGAGGTCTGTTTTGCAGCCTGTATCCCGGCAATCCTGGCCACTGAAATGACATCGCCCTTTTTCAGCTGATTCTCCCTGACCAGTTCAATGGTGGCAGGCTTCAGCCGGATCGATCCCCGGGCCAGTGCGATGCGCTTTTGATGGGGTTTGGCCCCGACATCCACCATTCTTGCCTCTCCCCCTTCTCCTGTATGGGTCAGTTTAGGTTCGCTCATTCCGCATTATTTGATTTGTTCACCGACCTATCCGCCGATGTTGTAAAACTGGTGATTAGTACTGAAATCTCCGCAATGCGGCTTATTAAATATCGCCCGCTTCAAAGCCTCATTGGCCCCAAGCTCTCTTACAGAATAACCGATATCGCTGAACAGACAGGGTTTAACAAGACCATTGCTGGTAAGCCTCAGTCGGTTACATATATGGCAATGTCCACCTTCACCCCCCTCGACCGGCCTGAAATATCCCGTTTCAAGATCCATGCGGTGGATAAACCGCACTTCGAGGCCATGCTCAAGGGCAAAGGCTCCCACCTGTGCAGCATCCGGTTCGCTGGCCGACTGCCTGATTACACAATTCAGCTTTACCGGATGTAACCCTGCCTGGATGGCCGCCCGGATGCCACGGAGGGTGTCATCAAGGTTTCCGCCCCTGGTCAGTTCCCTGTAATGATCAGGGTCGAGGGTATCCAGACTGATGTTCACCCGTTGCAGTCCTGCCTCCTTTAACTCCCCGGCATATAGCTCCAGCAATTGTCCGTTGGTGGTCATTGAAAGGTCAGAAATGCCCTCCACACCGGCTATCATGCGAATCAGGCTCGCGAGCCCCCTTCTGACCAGCGGCTCGCCTCCGGTGACCCTTACCTTATTTATTCCAAGGCCAACTCCAGCATGCACCACCTCCATGATCTCATCGTAACTGAGAATATCCCGGTGATCCAGCAGGGCAATGCCTTCAGGTGGCATGCAATACCGGCACCGGAGGTTGCACCGGTCGGTGACCGAAATCCTCAAATAATTGATCTCCCTGTTAAAAGAGTCGTACATCAACGGGTTCTCCTTTTTTTATGATCTCTTTTCCAATTGGAATTGAGATCATTCCAACTGCATCCCGAAGGGCATAAATATGAGCCGAACCGTGGTAATCCAAAGGGTTTACCACGCCCCCGGCACCGATGCTGACGGGCAGCCAGCCCATTCTGTTGGCCCTTTTACGGGTCATATCAACACCGGCCAGTAAGATCAGCGATTCAGGCTGCCAATCGCAATTCATGAATTTGTAAATGAATGGTTTAACCAGCAGCTCAAAGGTAAAATAGGCCGAAACGGGATTCCCGGGTAAACCGAAGATAAACCGGTCGCCTGACCTTGCGAAGGTGGTTGGCTTTCCGGGCTGAATTGAAACCTTGTCAAAGAGAACCGAGAAACCCAGATCCCTGATCACCTCCCCCACGAAGTCAAAATCTCCCATCGACACTCCTCCTGAGAGGATAAGAAGGTCGTGCTGTTCAGTCATTCCGGCAATCAGCTTCCGGGTGACCTGCTCATCGTCAGGGGCAATCCCCCCGTAGGTGGGCTCCAGCCGGAGCGCCCGCAGCTGTGAAATCATCTGCCAGGCATTGGAGTTTCTGATCTGGGAGATTCCGGGAACAGCATCCGGCTCAACCAGTTCTGATCCGGTGGCCAGCACGGCCACGCGCGGTTGCCTGAATACATTGAGGCGGGTTGCCCCGATGGATGCGAGGATCGGGATGTGCCTCGTTTGCAAAAGGGTGTTTTTTTCAAGAACCAGGTCCCCCTTTTTGACATCCTCGCCCGCCCGGCAAATGTTGCTCCTCGCCACATTGCCCAGGTAACGAACGCGGTCTGATCCCGACAGTTCTGTCTCCTCGACCATGATCACCCAGTCGGCGCCTTCGGGAATGATCGCGCCTGTCATGATGCGGGAACACTCACCCTCGCCGACCGGCAAGGCCGGGGGCACTCCTGCCCTGATGGTTTCAACAATTTTCAACTCCCCGCTCAGATCCTCGCGGCGGCAGGCATATCCGTCCATGGCGCTCTTGTCGAATGGCGGCATGCTGATGTCTGAAAAAAGGTCTGATGCCAGAACCCGGCTGACCCCCTCCATGAAGGGAATCTCCTCGGTTTGCAGGGGGATATTCAGGTCGACCACCCGGCTCAGCGCCTCTTCAAATGATACCATGACAAAACTTTCGGCCAAAGGTAAAGCTTCCGGCCCTGAAAAAAAATGACCCGATTTTTCCAATTCCACCCAATGGATGCATCTAATGCAATTAAAAGGTGAAACCGAAAAACCTGAAAAGAGTAGGAACTTCAAAAACCAAGAAAAGATGAAAAGAACTAAATTAAGGGTGCGTATGCCCGCACTCATTCTGACCATTCTGCTGCTTTCAGCCTTGCAGGCGTTTAACCTGAGAGCCATTGCCGGCACCGATTCCGACGGTTTGTCAGCCGGGGATGTGCCCGAAGGGGTCAGGGTCGGATGGAGAGCCGGATTTGATAAGGTGATCACCGGGTACGAGGTTGAGCACTTCGGGTGGGTTGGAGCCCATTTCTCAAAGCTTGTTCCGGTGTATGAAACGAGGCCCTGCTGTCGTTACACCGGCGACAAAATGGATGGATGCAGCGCTCCGCACAACTGCAACGACAGGTAAACAGCATGAAAACCATGATTATTCTGGGGATCCTGGGGATTTTTTCCGGTTTCCCCGACAAGCCGGAGGGACCGGCCGGGATGATGCAGTATTACATCAGCGGGGTGCAGCTGATTAAGGTAAACCCCACCGCTGAGGAGATCCGGATTGAGTTCAACGAATTCGGAGGGGTCAAATACAACTACGCCTATTCGGTGATGGCCATCAGATGCTGCAACCCCACTCACCTCAGCCATTCATGGTGCAATCATGATCTGGATGATGAACGGTGTCAATTCTTCTCTCTATGAAAAACAGGTTGACTTTTGTGCTGATAACCGGTTTGGTTCTGCTCAACGGTACGGTACTGATCACCGGCCTGCTCAGAAAGGAGGAACAGCAGCGCTCAGAATCTGCCATCAGGGAGGCAGCCTATTGGTCAAACCATGACTACCTGATGATCCGGCGGGCCTGGATGTACAGCATCGCTTCAGATGCCCACAGCCTTACCGCCCTGTCCCTTGTCAGGGAGCATGGTTCGGCTGACCGGCTGAGGCAGGTGGTGGGTGAAAGTGAAAAACTGGTGCTGGTGGTGAGCGATCAACACTGCGACAGCTGCGTGGATGCCCTGCTCTTCTGCCTGAAGAAGAACCTCAACCAGATAGGCCGGCATAATCTCCTGGTTCTTTTCGGGGCGGGTTCAGGAAACCCCAATCTGTGGGAAAGCAAGCAATTGATCCTGCCCGAGGTTCCTTTTCTTGAGATCCCTGACAAAGGACTGGGACTCCCGGCCGACAGCCTCCATACCCCCTACTTCTTTGTCACCGGTCCTGAACTGACCACCAGCATGACCTTTCTGCCCTATCCCACCCGGGAGGAGCACACCGAGGTCTATCTCAACCTGATTGCGAACAGATTTACACAAAACATTGAATATGAATGATTTTAAAAGCTTAGTGGCCGGCGTGCTGTCAATCGGATTGTTGCTTTCTGCCTGCTCTGAGAAGCAGGGCGAACAGGATTATGGTCCTGCTGTGAGGATGCACATGACCGATTCGCTCAGGCTGTCGGACTATTTCACGGAGATCCGCTATCTCCATTTTGATGACAATCCCGAAGCGGTTTTCGGAGAGGTGAACAAGCTGATGCTGGTAAAGGACAGGATCTTCATACTTGACGGCATCCTTAAAAGCGTCATCTGCTTCGACACCACGGGCCGATTCTTATACCGGATACAACGGGTCGGGAAAGGTCCGGGTGAATATGCAGGACTGAATGCCATGTGGGTTGACGAAAATACCCGGCAGCTTTGGGTGCATTGCCGGATACCCGACAAAACGATTCTCTTTTCATGGAACGGTGACTATATCCGTGAGATCCCCGGTGACCGGGGAGCAGAAGACAGGCTGAGCCTGGATGATGGATCTTTCTTATCCTATGCCATTTATAAACACGGCTTTGGCCGGGATACCGTCGCCGCCGGCATCTATCAGTCTGACCCTTCAGGCCGGTTCAAGAGAAACCTGGTAAACCTGGGAATGGCCTCTGCATACTGGTCGGTATTCTACAAGACCCGTTTCGCTGAAACCCGTGATTCGATCTACCTCCTTTCTCAGTCTGACTCGATCCTTCGCTTTGATCGAAAAGGGAGGCACCAGGTTGATGTGAGAATCGACTGGGGAGAATACAGGATGCCGGATGATTTGCGAACCATCGGCATCAATTCGCCCAAAATCCGGGAGCTGGAGAACCATGATGCCATCTTCTGGAAAGACCGGCTCCTGGTCACCGGTCCGCTGAGATGGTTTGTCTGCGGCAAACGAAACCAATTTTACTTTGGCCTGATCGACAAGCGATCCATGACGGGAATGTTCACGCAACAGATTTATAACGAACTGGGTTCACTGCCGGTGACATTTCCGGAGGGTCAGGGTGACAATGGCGAACTGCTTGGACTTCTTCAGATGGATATGATCTGGGTGATGGCCGAGAGCCTTGAGGCAGGCGGCATTCCTGCGGGCAGGGAACAGGAATACCATGCATTTAAGGCTTTCCTTCAAAGGTCAATTGAGGCAGACAGACCTGTACTGATAAGGATGAGGCTGAAGAGGGAGTTTGTTAATCCCAATTAATCACACCAATTCTCAAAACCATGAAAAAAAGGGTACAAATCCTCCTGATCGCCATGGCATTGATCATGAACTCAGGAATGTGGCTAAGCATGAAGGCCGAAGGAGATGTTTACACCGGTTCGGCTTCATCACTGACCGGCTGGCAGCAGTATCACATCCGCATGCCAAAAATGAACATGGACAAGCTCCATGTAGATCTCAGTTTCAATCTGAGCCTTGACCAGCGACTGGGAATAAGCCTCAGCTTCGACACCAACATGCAAATCATCAACTGTTGCCGCGGCATCGATGATGAATTCTCGTGGTGTAATTTCGACCTTGAGCACGACAAGTGCTGATTCTGGCGAACAGGCTTTAAGCCGCAGCCAGCCGGCAGCCGGGTCAACCGGCTGCCGGTTTTGTTTTGCGGTAGATCATCCAGTAGGCCAGCGGAATGAAATAGAGACTCACCAGGGTTCCGACCACCATTCCGCCGATGACCGCCAGGGCCAGCGGGCGCTGCAGCTCTGCCCCGAGTCCGCTCATGAATAGAATGGGAACCAGTGCCAGGATGGTGGTTAGGGAGGTCATGATGATGGGCTTAAGCCTCCTTCTTCCTCCGGTATGAATGGCTTCAAGAAGAGGTGTACCCTCGCGGCGTGACCGGTTTATGGTGTCAATTTTGAGGATGCTGTCGTTGATGATGATGCCGCTCATCACGATGATGCCGATGGCTGACATGATGTTGAGCGTTTCACCGAACAGCAGCAGCATCAGCAAGGCGCCGGCCATGTCGATGGGCAGTTCTGAAAGAACAATCAGCGGCTGAACAAAGGATTCAAACTGTGCCGCCAGGATGAAATAGAGAAGCAAAACAGAAATGAGCAGCACAAAGGCCAGTCCTCGCATCAGCTCCCGCTGCGTGAACCAGCTCCCGACGATTTCTGCCGAGAGGTCGGGATGCATCCTGACCTCACGCTCAACCCCACTGGTGATCTCCGGAACCTTCAGGGTGGATTCGCGCAATTCGATTGGGGCGAATTCACCACGGCGACCGGCCCGGATCGACTTATAATCCTGCTGTCGACCCACCCGCACCAGCGACCTGAGCGGCACCTCTTCCCCACCCGCACTGGTAACGCTTTGATGCTGAATAATATCGATGACTGACCGGGGTTCATCACCCAGGAGAATCGGGGTGATTTGCTGATACGACCTGAGCGTACCCATTGACCGTTGATTGAGGGCGGTTCGCAGCTTATTCACCACCTGTTCATAGTCGACCCTGTAAAGCAGCAGTCTTTCAGGATCAATCTCAACCAGCAACTGTTCCTGAAGCGGAATCTGAACAAAATCCAAAGCCAATGCCATGCCCAGGGAATCGGTGAAGCCGGCGACCCTTTCCGGAGAGGGATGTTCTTCACTGCCTGCCATTGAGAGCCGTATTTGCAATTCTGGAGCATCATCCGAGAAGATGGCTTCAAAAATATTCTGAGGCGGATGAAAATTGACCGAGGCCCAGGGATATCGCGATTCAAACTCCTGTTTTAGAAAACCGATGATCCGCTCAAGCTCTTCCGGCGAGCTGGTCCTCACATAAAACTCTGATTCTGAAGCCGATCTTTCGTTGCTGCGGTTTAAAAGAAACTGCGGTTCGCCGACCAGCATAGAGTACTGAAGGATGCTGTCAGGAATCATGGCCATGAGCATCTTCATCCGGTCGGCGTTTTCTCTGGCATGGATCGGCTCGTTCCATTCAATCTCACCCACCGTTTCAGTCTGCTGCATCTTCGGAAAACCCGAGATCCCGATGCGGCTCAGCATCAGAAATCCGGCTGCCATAAGCAGCAGAAAGAGCGTGACATAAAGGCCCTTCCATTTGAAAACATGGTCAAACGAACGGTCGTACAATCTTTCGTAATTCAGCCGGTTCAATCGTTTCAGCCACCCGCTGTCGCCGGCTTCAGGCCTATTGAGGTAAAACAGCCTGTAGAGCATAGGAAGGAGGGTAACGGAAACCATAAACGAGACAAACAGGCCTACCGAAACGGCAACCGCCTGATCAAAAAAAAGCGCTCCGGCAATGCCGCTCAGAAATATCAGGGGAATGAAAACGGCACAGGTTGTGAGCGCTGATGAGATCAGGGGCCTGATGATTTCGTTGGTCCCCCTGACACATGATTCTCCAAGTTCAAGTCCCCGC
Source organism: uncultured Porphyromonadaceae bacterium (assembly GCA_964351455.1). Classification (GTDB taxonomy): domain Bacteria; phylum Bacteroidota; class Bacteroidia; order Bacteroidales; family UBA12481; genus JAGHDB01. Next base: position 9,832 of record CAYGOU010000013.1, on the reverse strand, counting down.
TGCCGGTACTGGTTGATGTTGTCGATGACAATGATGGAGTTGTCGGTCATCATCCCCACCGCAAGGATCAATCCTGAGAGGGATATGATGTTGATTGAGATGCCGAAAAGGAAAAAGAAAAGAAAGCAGATCACCAGCGAAACCGGGATGGTGAAAGCGATCAGCAGCGGACTCCGGAAATCCCGCAGGAAGAAAAACATCACCAGGATGGCCAGCATGGCACCCATGGCAAGGCTCTGGCGGAGGTTTGAGATCGAATAGGTCAGGATCCTGGTCTGGTCCTTTTCAATCTCAAAATCCAGATCGCTGTAGGTATCAGAAAAAAAGAGCATCAGTTTGTCGAGTTCACCCTTCAGATCCTCCATCCTGGCGTCTGACTGCTTGATAACGGAGAGGCAAATCCCGGGTTTATCGCGGTTCATGAACATTCCCCTGCGATCCTCCTCACGGAGGGTTACCGATGCCAGATCTTTAAGCTGCATCAACCTGTCAGGACTGCCGATGTAAATGTTTCCGATATCATCGAGGTTTTTGAGGTATTGGGTGAAATTGATGTGATACTGGTAATAACCTTCCCTGACCATGAGGCTCCCAACAGAGAGGTTGTTTTTTTGAATAGCCGACAACAGGTCATCCTGTGAAATGCCAAGTCCCTCCATTTTCCTGAAATCGGGCCGGATCATAATCTGAGGAGTTGAAAACCCGGATAAATCGACCATGGCGACCTCAGGCAACTGCTCTATTCTCTTGACGATGACTGACCTGACAAATCCGCTCAGTTCGAGAAACCGCGATTCATCCTCCCAGTCAGCCCTTCGGGTCACCATGATGTTGAAAACCGGTATGTCTCCGGCCGATGCCTTGACCACCCTCGGTCTTCTGAGATCACGGGGCATCTGAGACATGACATCGTCGATCTTTTCATTGCATTCGATGTAGCTCAGGTGGATATCGGTTCCATGGGTGAAGGTTAGACGGATCAAAGCCTGGCCGTCGCGCGTCTCGCTTTCGATATCCTCAAGGTGAGCCACCTGCAGCAACTGGCGGCGGACGGGTCTTACCACGGAGTTTTCGAGTTCCCTCGCCGGAGCGTTGGGGTAAGAGATCTGAACCGTCACCACCGGTATATCGATCTCGGGCATCAGGGATACCGGGATCCTCAGCAGGGTCAGCAGGCCCAGGACCAGCAGCGCGATAATGGTCACCGAAACCGCGATGGGCCGGTTGATGAGAAATTTTACCATAACCGTTCCGAATTGTCTTTGAATTGGATCTCGATTTCCGTGTCATGCGCCAGGTTCAGGTTTCCCCGGGTGATGATAGTATCCCCCTGAGTGAGGACTCCCGACAGGATGCTGATGGTGTATGCCGAAGAATTCTCGAATCCTGTTTCAACATAGTTCCAATACGACCTTCCGTTTTTGACGGAAAAGACCACCTGGCGATTGTTTCTCAATACCAGGGCCGACTTTGGAATGATCAGTCCCCCCTCCTTGTGGAAGCGGATGAAAACCTTGACATTCATGCCCTCAACAAGAGCAAGGTTCCGATTTTTTACCCTTGCTTTCACGCTCACCAGGGAGTGTTCATTCACCAGGGGATTGATCTCTGTGATCTCGCCCTCGAACTCCTGCTCATTAACAAAGGGACGAATGATTACCTGCTGACCCTGATGAAGATCCTGCCATTCAGATTCAAGCACCTGAAACACCACCTCAAACTCCCGGTCATCAAGAAGCCTGCAAAAGGGCGCACCCGAAGGGGGCGGATTGTGGGCCTTCACCTTAAGGTCAGTGATCCGGCCTGAAAAGGGAGCTTTCAGAAAGCACTCATTGTAGGCCAGTTCCCTCATTTCAAGGTTGACCAGGGCATCGTTGTATCCCGATTTCAGCTTCATCGACTCCATGGCCACAGGATCCACATCCTCTTCGCGGGCCGAACGGCCTGTATGTCCGATGATGAGCGAGCGCAGTTCAACCGACGCGCGCTCAAGCGATATCCTTGATTGCTGCAGGGCCAGGCCCGCCTCCCTGCTGTCGAGTTCGGCGATAACATCACCGGCTTCAACCCAATCACCGGTTCTGACGTTGATCCTGGTAATCAATCCGTTTCGGGTAAAGTAAAGCGAAGCCCCTGAAGAGGCCTGAAGCTTTCCGTTGCTTACCAGTTCGAGCGGAAAGCTGCCCGACCGGATCAATTCGGCCTCGGTTTTGACTGGGTCGGCCTTTACATCCAGCTCGCCCAGCTTGTTTCCGTAGGGGTTTTCAGGTTTTTTCCGGCACGCGGTATTGATTGAAAGGATGAGGGTGATCAGAAGCAGGATTTTGGTTTTCATGGTGAATGTATTATTCAGGTTGTTGGGTTAAGGCCGCGTGAAACAATTTACGGGATTTCAGGGGCAAGAAGGCCGGCAGGAATACAAAAAGGGCAAAAACCGAGAAGATAAGTCCGCCCATGGTACCCGCAGCGAGGGCAAACCAGAATACCTCTCCCTCCCCGCCGCTCACAAAGGGTATCAGTCCGAGCACCGTTGAGGCGATGGTGAGAAAGATGGGCAGGATCTTTCCGTTGTAGGCTTTCAGGTATCTGTTCCCCGGATCAGCGCTGGTTCTGGCTTGTTTCGCCAGGTTGTTGTAGTCGTTGAGGATATAAAGGGCAGCGTTGACCACAATTCCGCTCAGAAGCAGAAAAGATGCGAACCCTCCCTGGTCGAAGCTGAAGCCGAACAGGTAAAAGGTGAGAAAAATCCCGATGAATGAAATAGGTATGATCGATACCACCGCCAGGGGCTGCAACAGAGACTCGAGCAGTACGGCGCATATCATGTAAATGATTATGATCACAAGGAATATGAGCAGAAACTGACGGTTCTTCTCGCGTTGCCAGTAGCGGTATTCAGACTCCTTAACCAGGAACCCGATGGGCAGGATTTCAGAGAACTGCTCAACCATCTCTTCGCGGTGCATGTTGGCCAGCTTGGCGGCTCCAATGTACTCATACTCTACCATCAGCATGTACTGCTGATCCTCCTTATAGATGGTGCGGCTGGTCTCTTCAAGGCTGATCCGGCCCAGCTCTTCAATCCTTACCATGCCGTTCCGGTTATTGACGGGAGTCTGTCCCAGCATCCAAACATCGAAATGATCCGACTGTTTCGAGCGCATTCTCACCGGCTCATAGCGGTTGCCGGTAAAGAGGCTGCCGGTAGGAGAACGCCGGAGCGAAAAGCCTTCAAGGTGGCTGTATATTTCACCCGGACCGAATCCCCTGGCGTGCATCGTTTCGGGGTCGAGCCTCAGGAAAAAGGCCGACACCGGATCACGGTACCAGGTTTGCTCGCTTACGACCGAAGCTCTTTCAACCCGCTGATGTTCAAGAACCTTATTCATCAGCATGTTGGCATATTGACTCAGTTGCTCAAACTGATAACCATACAGTACGATCCGCTGTGATCCCATCCTGTTGTCAGAAACGGCATTGCTGAAGCCCTGTCCCACCCCTCTGACGGTCCAGTCGGCATTGGTATTCTGATTGGCAAATGATTGGAGCTGGGAGTAGAGCAGGAAGGGAAAGGCTCCCAATTCATAATCCGGTTTGAAGACAATGGTTACCCGGGCGCTTCGGGCGCTTCGGATGGTGGTCTGAAACTGGTCGATTTGCTCCCTCCCCGCCAGGTAGCGCTCAAGATCGGTCATCAGGTCGTTCATCTGGTCGAGGGTGGAGCCCTGCGGCAGTGAGGCGGTCACATGAATCTGGGTTCGCTCGGGCAGGCGGTATTGGTATCGGTCGGCGACATTCTGGGTAAAGAGGCGTAAGGTCCCGCCCAGCGCCTTATCAGCAACGGGTTTGATCTTTCTGATGTAGGTTTCACTGGCGAAGGTGGCCCGGTACCAGCGGTGGTACCATCGCTCGCCCTCCATCCTGGTCGGCAACAAAAAAACCGGTATACCAAACATCAATATGGCCGTCAGGATAAAGGCCCAACGAAATCGTTGTGAAAAACCGATCATCCGGCCATATACACGATTGAAACGCAGCACCCATCTCTTTCTTCCGCGATGCATTCTGGCTTTCTTACGCCTGAGGGGCATCAGCTCCATCAGCGAGGGCACCAGAAAGAGGGCCACCATGAGCGACACCATCAGGTTGACCATCAAAACCCACGAAAAATCGCGAAGCATCAGCCTGACCGACTCTCCAAAGAAGCGGATGACCGAAAGGGCTCCGACCGTGGTGAGGGTTGCGGCAAGGATGGCGAGGAACACCTTGCGGTTGCCCCTGGTTCTCATGTGATCCACCATAACGATGGTATTGTCGATGATGATCCCCAGCGAAACCGTGATTCCTGCCAGCGAATAAATATTGATTTCGATATCAAGGAGGTAGTAAAACACCACCGCTGTAAAGAGATTGGCCAGCAAGCTGATCAGAATAATCAAAAGGTAACGGAACCTTCTGCTGATCAGGAATACGAAAGCGAGCAGAATGGTAAAGGAAAAAACGGTTCTGAAGGCGATCTTTTTGAGTTCATCCCTGACAAACTGCGTTGAATCGCTGCTGAGCAGGAGGTTGAACCCATCGGGCAGGGATCCGGTAAGTCTGGCCAGCACCTCCTTGACCTCTTCGGCAACTCTGAGGCTGTTGGCCCCTTTCTGCACGGTAAAGACCATGTTGATGGTATTGTTGCCGTTGATGCGATAAAAGCCGGCAGGTTCCTGCTCTTTGTAACGTATGGTAAAAAGGTCGCTGACGCGGATGATCCTGCCGTTTGACTGAGCTACCGGGATATCCTGCCACTGAATGGTCTCATCAGCATGGGAGGTGACCAGAATGCCAAGCGGAGTTTGCGTCTCAACCGCACCGGCCTGGTTCCATCCCATGCCGACCACTCTTTGACTGAAATACCGGTTGAGGGCCGACATCACCTGATGGGTTGAAATCCCCAGCTTGATGAACTCTTCCTGATCGTAGACCATTTCCCACTCCATGCGGGATGACCCGTAAACGTCGATTCTATACAGGCCATCGATGGGGGCCAGTACCGGTTTAAGAACCTCCTCGGCATACTGCTGGATGATAGCCGGACTGGCGGGAGCGTTGAGGGTATAGGTCAGCAGGTGCTGCTCATCCGACTCGGTGCTAAAAGAGGATATGTTAGGATAGCTGACCTGATCGGGCAATGAAGGGAAGGCCTCACGGATTCTTGAGGCCAGTTCAAAGCGCATCATGTCAATATCCGCCCGCTTGTCAAATGAGAGGGTGATGCTCCCTGTACCATCCGATGAACGTGAAACCACCCCGGTCAGTCCCCGCAAGGTGCTGAACATTCCTTCAAGCGGAGCGGTCACCTCCTGTTCAACCAGTCTGGCGCTGGCTCCGGGCCATGCGAATCTGACTGTCAGGGAGGGCTGGGTATGGCTGGGTTGAAGCCTGACTCCCAATCTGGGAATAAGGGCTCCGCCGATCAGCATGATCGTCAGAAATGCAACCAGTATCGAAAATGCCGGGGTTCCGGTTCTTTGTGTCATTTTTGGGTCCGCAGGTTTACAAATGATCGCGTGGAATGCGTCTCCAAGAATGCTAATTTAATACGCTAAGTTTAGGATTATATTATGCGGGTGTGGAATAAACGATTCATTCATGAACTTACCGCCCTGACATACTCCTTGTCGGCGGTCTTCCATCCGTGTCCTGATTTTTTCAGGTTTTTTTCGGCCAGGATGTAGTTTTTGCCATCGATCAGCACGGCCCTGACCCAGTCGGTGAGATCGATCAGTTCATGGGCACCCAGGAGGAGTCCGTCGCGGGTCAGAATGCCGTCGACCCGGGTGCCCTTGAGCACCTCCCCCACCGTCATGAATCCCTGCAGGTCTCTCAATTGCTTTCCCGGCTGCCATATAAACCGGCCATCGTTGCCCGTGTGCCGCAGTCCCACCGCCGCCAGCGCCCCGATGATTCCCTTGTGATTCCCGGCCAGGCCTTCCAGATACACTCCATGTGCGTGAGCAACCTGTTCAGCTTCGATCTGCGTGATGACCTCATTTTTTGCCCGCCGGCCGAAATCCTCGACTTCTTGGTTTACCGAGGCAGTGGGGACAAAGCAAAAACCGGTATCCGCGTCGGGCTGCGACTCCCTGAACAGGAAATTCCTGCAAAACTCCTTCAGTCCATCCACATCTGAGGTCTCGGCATGGATGCAGTTGGCGCTGTTGTTGGTGGTATAGCTGATGTCGGGATGGATCAGAAGCTGATGCCGGGTGATGCCCAGCACCTTTCCAAAGCCGGCCAAAGCCAGTTCAGAGGACATCTGTCTTGAACGAAATCCGGTTCCCCTGGATTCGCGGCAATCGGTATCATCTATTCCGATGTAAACCTGAACCGTCATCATAACGACCTTTTATGTACCTGAAATCTTAATCGGCATGCTCACCGGCATTCTCCTGGTGGTTGAGGGCATGGAAGAATTTTCGGGTGATCTTGTGAATGGCCCCGTCAATCTCATGATGCAGCTCCCTGAACGCCTGAACCAGCTCAGCTCCATCAGCAGTCAGACGACTTTCTCCGCCCGCCGTCCCCCCCCTTTGCTTCTCAACCAGTGGAAACCCCAGAAAAGCTTCGGCTTTTTGCAGGTCGCCCCAGGCTTTCCGGTAACTGATCTTCATCTCCCGGGCCGCCGAGATCAGCGAACCATGTTTCTCAATCGATTTCAGCAATAGAATGAGCGACTCATTCAGGTGTTCTGAATTTTTTCTGGATTTGAGCGAGACTTCATAATCCAGAAATACGTCGTAGTACCTCGATCCCCTGGGGCCGGCCATGCTTTGGGGTCGTTTACTTGTAGATGCAACGGTAGGAGGTGTCTTCGAGCACCTTGACCTGAAACTTCTGATCCTTGTCGACCCTGAAGGTTTCAAAGTCGCGATAGTCGACCCACTCATCCGAACCCGGCAATCTGACCGACATCAATCCCGATGTAATGGTCATAAACTCAACCGCATTGGTTGAAAATTCATACTCGCCCGGAGCCATGACCCCCACGGTGGCACGGCCCTCTTCTGTCTGAAAGGCAATCGACTTGACCTTCCCTCCAAAGTACTCGTTTACGCTGAACATAAGCAAAGAATTTTACAGGTTGAAGGTACGAATATAATCAGAAATCCATGGATCACCGGGCTCCCTGAGCACCGCCTCCCGGGTGCCGAACTGAGTCATTCTCCCTGCCGAGATGATGCCGATGTGGGAAGCCAGAAAAAAGGCCTCATCGTAGGAGTGGGTAACGTGGATGATGGTTTGTCCCTTTTCGTTGATTCCTTTCAGGAGATTGCGCATCTCGGATTTGAGCCTGGTATCCAGCGCCGTCAGGGGCTCATCCAGCAGCAGGCACTTCGGCTGGCTCACCAGTGTTCTGGCCAGCGCCACCCGCTGCCTTTGTCCCCCGGAAAGGGTGTTTGGATATCGGTCGAGGTATTCCCCTATCTCAAGCTCCGCAGCAATCTCCTCAATTCTTGATTCTCTCGATTCAGCAGGTGATCCGTGCATCCTGAGCGGAAACCGGATGTTCTGCCTGACGGTGAAATGGGGAAAGAGGGCCAGATCCTGAAAAACCAGTCCAAAGCTCCTCTCCTGGATCGGCTTATGGGTCAGATCTTCACCGTTAAGCAGAATATTACCCTCATCGGGCTGGTAAATGCCGGCCATCATCTCCAGCAGCAGGGTTTTTCCGGCACCCGATTCGCCGAGCAATACAAGATAATCCCCCTCTCCGACCTTAAACGATATGTCGCTGAGGCTGAATTTTCCGAGACGCTTGCCGAGGGATCTAATTTCTACCATGATGCAGGCGCGATGCCAATATCCTTAATAAAACAAAAAAGAGCAGACAGATCAGGATAAAAAGCGCTGCAACGGGCCTCGAATGGCTCAGTCCGAATGCCCCGAAGCGCTCCCATATCAGCACCGGGGTGATCATCGGATGGTAGGCGATGATCACCACAGCGCCAAACTCACTCAACCCCCGTGCAAACATCATGATCAGTCCTGATACCACCCCGCGCCACGCCAGAGGCAGCGAGATGAGCATGAAGGTTCTGAAGCGGCTGGCCCCCAGGTTGAGTGCGGCCTTTTCAAGCCGTTCTGACACCCCCGAGAACCCATCCCGTGCAGCGTGCACCAGAAAAGGGAGGCTCACAAACCCCATGGCCAGTCCTATGCCCAGTGGATGACCCACAAAATCGAGTCCGATGGCCGACGCGGTCTGTCCCACCCAGGTATCTCTCGACACAAATCCCAACAGGGCGATGCCGGCGGCGGAATGGGGAATGACGATCGGCAGGTCGATCAGCGATTCTACCACCTGCTTGCCCGGAAATGAGAAGCGCGCCAGGATCCAGGACAGCGGAATGGCGCCGATGGCCAGGATCATGGTGGCAAACAGCGAAACCTTGAGCGTCAGTCCGATCGATCTCATGACCTCCTGGTCGCGGGCGGTTTCAAAAAACTGGGCTCCGGTGGTATCAAGGAATATTTTAACCAGGGGAGCCACCAGAAAGAGCAACACCAGTCCGCCGAGGATGGAGAAGACCCATGATATGCCCGATCTGAACATACGTGTGCAAATGTTTAGGGCTGAATAAACCGGATTTCGGTCATCGACTTAACGGCGCGGTCTGAGAAAAAATCTGCCGCGAAAAGGCAGGAGAAGCGGCCGGCGTTTTCATAGTTGTTTTCATCGATGATGAAGAGGTCAGCCCGGTCGTTGCGGTTAAAGATCTCAGACCAGGTCACCGCCGTCCGGTATCCGTCGATCGCTGCAAAAACGAAGAGGCCGGTGCGTATGTGATCCGGCGAGACCGGAAAATCGGGTTTCAGGAGATCCTTCAGCAGGGCGCCCCTGAATGGGGTGGTTCCGTGGATTCCCTTGCCGCGTCCGTAGAAAACCTGGTCAAAGGTTTGCTGTTCGATGCCGGCCGGCAACCGACCGAGGGTTTGGAGGAGTGTCTCGCCGCTGAGGATCTTCATTTCGGGCGACCACATCTCAATGTCGCGGTTAATCGCATAGGAGATTCCGACCGATTTCACCTCGATGCGAACCGGTTGCGAAAGGTTTCTCAGGGTGATCAGGTCAGATCCCACCACCAGGCGGGAGGCCTCGGGCAGCGGCCAGAGGTCTTTGGTCTTGCTGGGCACGATCCTCATCACCCTGGTGGCAATGATGATTTCGTTCCGGTGCACCGGATAATACAATTCGCCCCAGCTGATGACGGCCGAATCTCCCTGACTTCCGTGAACCACCACATACAGGTCGATCACCGGGGGAAACTCCTCCTGGTTCTTCTTCTGCAGGACAAAACCGTTCAGGAGGTCGGCGAGCGAGACCCCGTCATAACGATAAGCGCCCGTGAACCTCACCTCATCCTGGTCAACCCAGGTCTCCTTGACGATGAGGCTCCGGAGCGGAAAATCGGTCAGGCTGACCCGGCCAGGCGCGGTTACCTCGCCGGTCACCTCGATATAGCCTTCTGTTGCCAGGTCGAATGTGGGTTCGTTGTCGTAAAAATCCAGGGTCAGTTCGGCGGTATCCTGAACCGGCGCAACCCACCGTGAGGACTCATTCGTTGCCGGGGAGGTGCATGCTGACAGCAGGATCAGGGCGAGTAAAGGCAGTGTTAAGTTTTTCATGTTGAATATCAATAATCGGTTAAAAGCGGAATGATAAACCACCGGTGACGAACCGGCCCATGGAGAGTTGACCGTGGCCGTCAAGGTGCACCTCATTGGTCAGATTCTGGCCGTTCACAAAGATGGTGAAACCCCTCCAATCTTTCCAAATTCT
>CAYGOU010000012.1:0-22176 GCA_964351455.1 uncultured Porphyromonadaceae bacterium | reverse complement strand
CTCTATTACGACCCCGAGGATCTGGATGTTTACCTGGTCAGGTTCGACACCCTCGACGGAAGCATGATGGGCGATCCGGTAAGGTTCTTCCCAACATGGGACCTCCCGAAAGACTCCGGTGCCTTTGCTTTCAATGGCCACTATCTCTTTAAAACCAGTGAACCCATCGACGCTGAATTTGATTACGAATTGCGGGTTGTGATCAAAAATGAGGGTAAGACGATTAAGTCGCGCATACAACCCCTGGGATCATGGAACTTCGACCATGCATTCTCTAAAGAACAACGAAAAACCAGATACAACTGGTATCTCCCGGAGCGGATCAACTATTGGATGGATCTCACCCCGAACCGGCATCAGCAGCTGACAAGGTTTTTATACCTGGAGATTGGCGAGCGAGGAACCGAAAGGAAATACATTGAATACTACCATAATTACGACAATTTCGGCACCATGGATGACACATTCGGAGAACAGGATTTCATCGGCAATGATTTTCTGCTTCGCTTTATCCAGCGTGAAATTCCAGTCATCCCCGGCATTAAGCGGCTCGCGGTGGGCGTTGATTTCATGATCACCCTGGCAGATTCGAGCCTTCTTTTGTATGAGAAAATGCAAAATCCGGATACAAAATTTCTCTATGTTGCCGATTTCAACAACATGCGGGGAGGCGGAACAGGACTGCTGGCCAGCCGCTACAAGCTCACGCTTTTCGGAAAGGCATTGAAACCCGAGGAGCTCGACTCACTGTCACTTGGAAGGTATACCCGGCAGCTCAATTTTGCCGATTCAAGAGGGGAGTTCCATGGAGACCGATAATCTGCGGATGATGAAACCATGCTACCTATCCAGGTTGAGGTGGGTGCTGCTGCTCTTGCCCCTGGCGTTGCTGATTTCATGCGACCAGAATTACCCACCCCGGATTGTTGCAGTAGAATTTGTCAGGCTGCCAGGAATCGGAAATAACACCTACCAGCTCAGCGTTGAAGCTTCGGATCCCGATCTCGATCCCCTTAAATACCTTTGGGAGGCAGAAACCGGTGAGTTTCTGGAGAGCCGCGAGCTGATCGAAACCACATGGAGGGCACCTGAAGGCGACACCGATCTGGTTCATGAAATCAGAATCACCGTGAGCGATGGTAAGGAAAGCATAATGTCGACCCTGGCCATTCCGGTTGCCGCCGTAAGCTATGGGAAGCTTACCGGTTTCGTATACTTTGCAGGATCTAAGTTCCCGGTTGCGGATGTAAGGGTCAGCATCGACGGAAAAGACACCCTGACCAACATCCGCGGGGAATTCACCCTCGACGGAATCCGTACCGGGCGACAGACCGTCACCGCCAGTAAGGCAGAATTTGACACCGGCAGTACCGACCTTATTGTCAAAAACACCCTGAATAACGTGGTCGTTTACGTTTCATCTGAAATTCACACCAGCCGGCTTTATGGAAATATCACCGGAGCCTTGTCTGGCGAATCGAGACCTTACCATACGGTCACCATCCTGAATCCCGACCTCACCCGAAGTCAGCTTTCGGCCACGTCGAACAGCGGTGGATATTATGAGATTGCAGGCATTCCGAGAGGGTTCAGAAGACTGGTGGTCAGGGATGACCTGCGCGACAGAATGGAAACCTCGGTCTTTATCGAACCGGATGACCGTCTCTTCAACATTGCCCTGCCCGAACTGACCACCTTTACCGATGAACGCGACGGAAGACAATACAAGGCTGTGAAAATTTCATCCCAGATCTGGATGGCCGAGAACCTGGCCTACATTCCAAAGGTGTCGCCTGCTTACGAGCAAGGCGGTATCTGGGTCTATGGTTACACCGGCAGCGATCCCTCTGCTGCCCGTCTTCACCCCAATTACCTGAAGTATGGCTGCCTCTACGACTGGAGCACGGCAACCGCTGCCAACCATGGTAATGGAAGGGATATTTGTCCCCCCGGATGGCACCTGCCCGACGATGCAGAGTGGAAGGTGCTCGAACAAACCCTCGGCATGGAAATGCATGAACTGGATTCGGTTAGCTGGAGGTATTCGGGCGACGTCGGACGAAAGATGAAATCCGAAGCCGGGTGGGAAAGTGAGGGCAACGGCTCAAACAGTAGCAGTTTTGGTGCCGTGCCGGCCGGGTACCGGACAACCGGCGGAAGTTTTGTAGGACAAATGGGGTTTGCAGTCTTCTGGACATCCTCTAGATATGACAGTGAAACCATCTGGAGGCGCTATCTCTATTACAACCTTCCCGCCATCGGAAGATTTAACGAATACCCGACGCACGGATTTTCAATCAGGTGTTTGAAAGACCGTAATTAGCCTTTTCATGCACCATTTTTTCAAGCGAGTTTTTCTCCTCCTGATGATTCTGCCTTTGGCAGGAGTGGCAGGTAACGCCCAGACCCATGTTGCAGAGGATGCCTTTACACCCGCTCCGGCTCCCCAAGGCATCTGGTTCAGGAAATGCGATACCTTTACCCGTCGCTTTCTTTACAGTCAAACCGTTCTGTGGCCCCCAACCATTGCCGCTCATACCTTCCTGATTCTTCGGCAGGAGAACTTTGTCTGGGAGTATTACTTCAGCTGGAACAAATACCGAAAAACCTTTACGATGCCCCCGGTTTGGGACAGCGACCATTGGTCATGGAATTATGAAGTGCACCCCTACATGGGCTCCATCTCCTACCTGGCTTATCGCAATCGCAGGGCATCGGTAGCTGAGTCGGTTCTGGGGACTGCTCTGAACTCGTTTATTTATGAGTACATCATCGCGGGGGGAACCCAGCGCCCAAGTTACAACGATTTAATTGTCACACCCGTGGCAGGATCTCTTCTGGGCGAAGGACTCTACCAGATCAAGAAACGGATGCTGCGTGACAAACACCTGACCCGGTTTGAAAAGGTTGTTCTCACCTTAACCGACCCGGCAGAGGTATTTTATTTCGGCTTTAATTTCAGAAAAATCGCAGCCAACCCCTATCGCTAAAAGGGGATCCCTTCCCATTCCATGATGATGCTTGATGCGCGTTACATGGTGGATGAGTACCTCAGAAAAGGCAGCCTTTAACTAATTCACTGTTTAACTGTTTACTTAAAATAAAATAAGCTATCTTTGCGCCCTAAAAAAACCACCGGATAATGTCAATTAACAAACTGAGAAACATAGGTATTGCTGCTCACATCGATGCAGGCAAGACCACTGTCACAGAAAGAATACTCTACTTTACCGGAGTGAACCGTAGGCTCGGAGAGGTACACGACGGTCAGGCCACGATGGACTTCATGAAGCAGGAGCAGGAAAGGGGTATCACCATTGCTTCAGCCGCCATAACTTCATTCTGGAACGGATACCAGATTAACATCATCGACACACCGGGCCACGTGGATTTCACCGTCGAGGTGGAGCGTTCGCTCAGGGTCATCGACGGGATGGTTGCTGTTTTCTGCGCCGTTGGCGGTGTTGAACCTCAGAGTGAGACCGTCTGGAATCAGGCCGATCGTTACAAGGTTCCGAGAATAGCATTCGTGAACAAAATGGATCGCACTGGTGCCGATTTCTATGATGTGGTAAACCAGATGAACCAGAACCTTGATGCCAATGCCGTACCCTTTCAGATTCCAATTGGTGTTGAAGAAAGTTTCAGCGGACTGATCGATGTCATTACGGGTAAGGCTTACCAGTTTGAGGAGACAGCCCGGGTTGAAATTCCGGTTCCGGCCGACTACCAGTCAAAATTAAAAGAGGCCCGTGCGCTTCTGCTTGAAAAGGTTGCCGACCTCGACGAGCAAATCCTTGAGCTATATCTGGAAGACAAAGAGGTTTCACTTGAAATGCTTCAGGAAGCTGCCCGCCAGGCTACCCTCAAAATGATCATCACACCTGTATTCTGCGGTGCTGCCTATAAAAACAAAGGCGTCCAGCTCCTGCTGGATGCCGTGGTCGATTTCCTCCCCTCACCCATCGATGTAGGAGCGACTGTAGGATTGGATCTTGACAATCCCGAGAAAACCCATACCCGCTGCCCTACTGCCAAGGATCATTTTTCAGCTCTTGCATTCAAGTTGATTCACGACCCCTATGTTGGTCAGCAAACCTTCATCAGGATCTATTCGGGCCAGCTTAAAAGCGGCATGCCGGTGCTCAATGCATCACGCGGAAAGACCGAAAGGATTGGAAGGATCATGAAGATCCATGCAAAAGACCGTGAAGAGGTGCATGAGGCCGGTCCCGGTGATATCGTTGCCCTCATCGGCATGAAACTCACTAAAACCGGTGATACCCTTTGCGATACGGAGCATCCCCTCCTGCTCGAAACCATTCAGATCCCTCCCTCGGTGATTGAACTGAAGGTCAACACCCCATCGCAGAAGGACCAGGGTAAGATGGGTGAGGCTCTGGCTAAGCTCTCAAACGAAGATCCTTCATTTCATATCCGGGTGGATGACGAGACCAATGAAACCATTATTGCCGGGATGGGTGAACTTCATCTTGAGATCATCATCGACCGGCTGAAGCACGAATTCGGGATTGAGGTTGAGATCGGTGAGCCATCTGTGGCCTTCCGTGAAACCATCACCGAAGAGGTTGAGTCGAACTACCGTCATGTCAAGCAAACCGGAGGCAAGGGCCAGTTTGCCCATACCGTGATGCGTCTTGAACCCAATGGTGACAACGGATACGAATTTGTCGACAAAATCAAGGGTGGGGTTATTCCGATGGAATACATTCCATCGGTTGACAAAGGGATACGTAAAACCCTGGATCGAGGGATTCTAGCCGGTTTCCCCATCATAAACATCAAGGTGGTATTGCTCGACGGCAGCTTTCACCCGGTCGACTCATCCGACATGGCTTTCCAGACCTGTGCCTCCATCGCATTCAAGCAGGGCTTCCTGAAAGGCCATCCGATTCTGCTTGAGCCCATGATGAAAATAGAGATCAACACACCAGATGAGTACATCGGCGATATTGTCGGAAACCTGAACCGCCGACGCGGTAAAATTGAGGCGATGCGACGCTACCGCAAGGGTGCACAGAAAATCAACGGCTTCGTGCCCCTGATGGAGATGTTCGGTTATGCCACCACGCTCCGGAACCTGTCCAGCGGAAGAGCTAATTATTCAATGGAATTCTTTAACTACTCCCCACTGCCCAAAGCAACCCAGGAGGAGGTACTCAAAAAGATCAAAGAGAAAGAGGCCCGTTAGGGGCCTCTTTTTATTTCATATTGTGAAAGACGTTCGTCACGTCGTCATCCTCCTCGAATTTCTCCAGCAGTTTATCCACATCCACCATCTCTTCGTCGGTGAGGGCTTTTGTCTGGGTAGGAATGCGTTCGAATTCCGCACTGATGATCTCGTACTTCTGTTCATCCAAAAATCGCTGGATGTTTCCGAAATCCTCAAAGTTGCCTGATATGATCATGTGTTCATCCTCCTGAAATACCTCCTGGGCGCCAACATCAATCATCTCCAGCTCAAGTTCTTCAATATCAACCCCCGGCTTCCCGGCCACCTTGAAAATGCAGTTGTGTTCGAACATGAACCCAACACTCCCACTGGTCCCCAGAGAACCTCCATATTTATTAAAATAGCTTCTGACATTCGAAACCGTTCTGGTAGTATTGTCGGTTGCCGTCTCCACTATAACCGCGATTCCATGGGGACCGTAACCTTCGTATAAGACCTCCTTGTAATCGGTCATATCTTTCGAAGATGCCTTTTTGATGGCGCGTTCAACACTCTCCTTGGGCATGTTGGCCGCTTTGGCGTTCTGCATCAAGACCCTGAGTTTCGGGTTGGCATCGGGGTCAGGACCGCTCTCCTTCACCGAGATCATTACTTCACGGGCAATCCTTGTGAACACCTTAGCCATGTTGCCCCAGCGCTTGAATTTGCGGGCCTTTCTGTATTCATATGCTCTTCCCATTTTCCTGGTTATTTTGTTAAGCAAAAATAGGATTTCTGAATGATTTCAACCCTACCCCCATTTTTTGTAATTTAACTGACTTCAATCATATCGCAATGAATCAACTTTTATCCCCCGATTACTGGAAGAGCTTTTTTGAGCAGTCACTCACCTGGATTATATCGGTGCTGCCTTCGCTGCTGCTGATCATTCTTCTACTTTTCGCCTCCCTGCGTCTGCTCCGGTTCATGATCCGCAATCTGAGCGGCTTCATAGCCAGGAGAACTGTCAGTCATGACGACCCTGCAAGCGCGGAAATAGAAAAGCGGGTCAAAACCCTCATGGGAATAGTAAAAAACCTGGGAAGAGTGGTGATTTGGGGAGTATTCATCATGATCATTCTCAGAAAGTTGGGGATTGACATTGCTCCGATTCTGGCCGGTGCTGGAATCCTGGGACTGGCAGTCGGATTCGGGTCACAGGAATTGGTCAGGGATGTCATCTCAGGTTTTTTCATCCTGCTTGAGGATCAGGTGCGTACCGGAGATGTTGCCGTCATCAATGGCCAGGGTGGACTGGTTGAGAAGATTGAACTGAGGACCATAACCCTGCGCGACTTGTCGGGTAATGTGCACATTTTCCAGAATGGCAAGATCAATTCCCTTTCAAACATGACCAAGGAGTGGTCGGCCATGGTGTTTGACATCGGGGTCGCATACAAGGAAGACACCGACCGGGTCATTCAGGTTATGCACGAGGTGGGGCATGCCTTAAAGGAGGATCCGGAATGGGGTCCGAAAATCCTTGAGCCGGTTGAAGTACTGGGACTTGACCGTTTCGGTGATAGCGCCGTGGTGATCAAAGCAAGACTAAAAACCCTTCCCAGTGAGCAATGGGCAACGGGACGCGAATACCGGCGCCGGCTGAAAAAGGCTTTTGATGAAAAAGGAATTGAAATCCCTTTCCCTCAACAGGTTGTATACTGGAAAGGCAACGAATCTGAATCCTTGGTTTCTAATCCTGATTCCTGATTCCTGCACGCTGCCCGCTCATCGCTTCTCCCTGATTAGAGCAAACTCCTTTACGGGTATCTCTCCTGAAACAACTTCTACGAAGGGCTCTCCTTTTTTAAGTCCTGCCAACCCGTAGCCACCAGCGGTTGATAAAAACACTTTAAAATCCTCACCCATCCGGTCGTTGATGTGCAGAATGCCGCTTACGGCATCGAAACGCACCCCTGACATACCCTGAATCAGGGCATAGCTCGACAGGGCGCGGGCGTACCAGTGGCCGCATTCATATTCATTGAAGGGATTCCGGATGCTCCCGTCATAGCGGTCACGGCATGCCCTCACAATCGATAGTCCCTTTTCGGTTTCGCCCTTCATGAGCAGATGACTGGCCACCTGATATTCGATGCCGGTCCATACCTCATTGCTGTAAACAAATGGCAGCGATAACGCCCCTCCCTTTGGCCAGGTGCATAGCAGCAGTCCTCCCTCCCGGCCCACTGCAAAGGTGGGCCGTTGCGGATTGGGATGATCGCGCAGGTCGTGCTTGAGGTTGTAACGATGCACCGCCACCAGGTGGCTGGTCACTTTACCGTCATCCAGAACTTCAGGCAATCCTGAGGCAGTCGCCAGCCACATGCCGAGTACCCCGTCTGAAAGGCAGCCCTGACCGTATTGGTACTTCGGCCCCTCCTCCTGCAGAATCTGAAGCGCTTCAGGAGAATAACCGATGCCGTATCCCACCGTAACCCGGGTAGGATCTGGCGCCCTGAGTCCGGTCCATTGAATCTTCTGAATAAAATATTCACCATCGAAAAGCTCCTCCTCCATATATCTTATTCCTTTTTCAAGCAATGTAATGTAGAGTTCAGCCGACTGCCCGGCTTCGCGGCACATCTCCACCATCGCAGTAAGGGCTCCCAGGTAAAAGCTTGAGCACATGCCGTCAGGTCCCCAGAACTCAATGTCGTAGGTATTGTGATGCGGTTCAACCAGCACCCCCAGGTGATCGGGATCCCAGGTTGCAATACAGTAATCCATGCTGGCCCTGACCCGGGGAAATAGTTTCAGCATCCAATCCCTGTCTCCTGAAATCCGCCAGTCGCGGTAAGCCTTCATGATCCCTCCCAACTGACCGTCGGCAGCTGCGTGAAACCCATGTCCAGGCTCCGTCACCGGCAGATTTGCCCTGAATGCCTGATGGCCGCTTTCATCCTGACTCACCAGAAACTCAGTTTCTCTCAAACTGCGTTCCAACTCGGGAAAGAGGTGTGGAATGGCCTGAGCATAATTCCAAACATGGGTGCAACTTCCATGGCAGCATCCCTTTCCGTCACTGCATCCCTCCCACGCCCATAGTTTTCCATCTTCAGTCCTCAGAATCGTAGGCGACTTCAGGATGGTCAGATTGGCCGCCACTGCTTCAATAACCTCATCCGGCAGTGTTGAAGCATAAAATGCATCTCTGAATCGTTCGCTTTCGCTTCTCAGCCGGGCGTAATTCACTGTTATATAATCGGTCACTTCATCAATGCTCTTGAATCTTGCAGCGTACCATGGCTTATACCAGGGTGCCCCCTCACAACAGGTATCTCCCTCTGCTGAACCGTTTACGGTACCCGCTGGTTCTTTGAACCACCCTCCATAATCCGATCCTTCGAAATCCTCGAACAACACATCCCCCGGTCCTGGTTTTGAAAGGTCTTCCAGAGGGTTGCGCGAAAAGAGGATGTGATCCAGGTTGATGTGACCCCAGGCTCCTGTCTCAAGGTCAACCACCCTGATCTTGGCCTTTTTTCTCATCCAGTCGCGCACCTCCCAGGTTTGCATTCTCAACAGTTCGCTGTTATCACCCGTTGACTCCCTGACCACCTGGCCATTTACCAGCAGTTGAACGGCAGTTTTCCCTTTGTGAGAGCCCCCGCCTGACAGAAACTGAATATAGGGATGACGAATGGTGAACTCAGGTGAGGTGAGGAGTCCGGTCATGCCATCGCCGGCGGGATCGTAGGTATTGATCAGCTGTTTTCCGAGATACCCTGTCACCTCCTGCTGTCCGGGCGCAGTTCCGGATGATGGTTTAGCCCCAAAGGCATCTCCGGAGGCCGGCGGGGCACCCCCGATCTGGAGTCGTGTTTCAGGTGAGTACCAGGTCAGCATGATCCGAATGGTTTTCTCCTGGCCGGGCAGTAGCGAGAAGGGTACATAAAGAGAGGCCCCCGGAGCATCCATACCATGCGCTTCATTCTCCACCACCCTCCCCTCGCTGATGTTCTTCCAAAGGATGGTAAGTGCATCAAACCATCCTCCACGGAACCAGCAATGATCCACCACCGTGTTTTCTTCACCGCAGGTAACCCTGAACCAGCCCAGGTTCTCAGGGTTCTTCTCAGAGCCTGGCTGAAATAGGGTAAATCCCTTTTCTGCCTCTCCGATCTTGCTTTGACCATCCTTTCGAATAATATTTTTTGAATTCCATGAAAAGACCGATTCAAGCTCCCTGTCCGACAGGTTCCGAAAGTTATACTCCAGGATTCCCGCAGGCAGACTTGAATCATCTGCATTACCGGGGGTGAAGGGACTCCAGCCCGTAACTGTGACCTCCATCGGAATATCGGAATCAGTAAGCTCAATGGACGCAAAGGGAAAGCGGGCCAGAAAGCGGGCACTATCAAACCTGGGCAGTCCATAGTAATGCTCACCGCCTCCATTCCCGCTGTTTGGCTGTCCGAATACCTTCCATGATGGCAGTTCACCCTGAAGTACCTTGGCTCCGTTTTTCATTCCTTTGACGGTCAGTGCCGCAAACGCAAAGGGCTCATTGAAAACATCCGGCTGGTTCGAAACGGAGAGGTGCGACAGGGCTCCCGAACCTTCAAGACATACCATACCCGCACCCATTCCACCAAGCGGAAAGGCGACCCGGTCGAGATGTTTTCCGGTATACCACGAATTATAATCCTTATCTGAGGCTGGCTGCTGTGCCTTCAGGGATGGTGAGAGAGGAACAGCCATAACCAGCGTCATAGCTGAGAGCCAGAGAATGGTTTTCATCGGGATATTGGTTTATGGGTTTTGAACAAGTTAGTAATTTTTGCTCTATCAAAACGGCGCTTTTGATATCTTCGTGAATTGTGAAAACCCGCACCATTTTCAACTGCAACGGATGATTTTTCGGACGCTGGGAAAAACAGGGCTGAAGCTTTCAGTCATCAGTTTCGGCGGATCCTCACTGGGGGGGGTATTCCGCAACATCGACGAAGGCAAAGCCATTGAAACTGTATTTGCTGCCCTTGATGCAGGCATAAACTTTCTGGATATCTCTCCCTATTACGGACACTACAAGGCTGAGACCGTCATGGGAAAAGCGCTCAAACAGGTCAACAGGGAGCGGTTCATCTTGTCGACCAAAGTGGGCAGGTATGGCAGCAACGGAACTAATGTTTTCGATTATTCCGCCAAAAAAGTAAGAGATAGTGTTTTTGAAAGCATGGAACGGCTCAACGTTGGGTACATTGACCTCATCAATGTTCATGACATTGAGTTCAGCAATATCGACCAGATCATCAATGAAACCCTTCCTGCCCTCAACGAACTGCGCAGCGAAGGCCTGGCTGGGCATGTGGGCATAACCGGACTCCCCCTGGAAAACCTCCGGAGTGTGGTGGAAAAGGCAGAACCGGGAACGGTTGACAGCATATTGACCTTTTGCCATTATACCCTGCAGGATCAGTCTCTTCTGAATTATATGGATGCATTCCTGAACAGAGGCATCGGCATCATCAATGCTTCTCCCCTGAGCATGGGACTGCTGTCTGAAAGAGGTGCCCCCTCATGGCATCCCGCTTCAGAGAGACTAAAAAAGCACTGTCGCGATGCTGCTGACTACTGTAAGTCAAAATCCTGCAGAATAGAACAGGTTGCCATAGCCTACTGCGTCAACCAGCCCAACCTGACCACCACCATTATCGGAACAGCGGACCCTGAAAACATCAGGCAAAATGTAAAATGGGCTCTTGAGCCGCTTGAACCCGAAATGGTCAGGGGAGTTCAGCGCATCCTTGAACCTGTCATGCATGAAACCTGGCTAAACTCCTGAATACCATGAGAAGATTATCCTGTATAGAACCCGGCACCCTGCGGATGGAGGAGGTTTCAATGCCCCGGAGAAAAACCGGTGAGGCTTTGCTGAAGATCCGCTGTGTGGGAATCTGTGGCACCGATTACCACGCCTTTGAAGGGAGGCAGCCCTACTTCACCTATCCTAGGGTTCTTGGTCACGAAATCTCGGCCGAGGTGGTTGAATCTGATTCCGGATCAATCCTCCGTCCCGGCACCATGGTCTCTGTACTTCCCTATTATGCATGCGGAAACTGTATTGCATGCAGACGGGGAACTCCCAACTGCTGCATGAGGATCCAGGTTGCCGGGGTTCATACCGACGGAGGGTTCCAGGAATACCTGTCCATTTCGGAGTCCTACCTGGTAGTTGCCGAAACACTCAGCTCAAGTCAGCTGGCCATGATTGAACCCCTCTCCATTTCTGCTCATGCAGTCAGCCGCTCCGGAGCCGGTAAGGGAGACTGCGCCCTCATCATGGGCATGGGTCCCATCGGACTGGGGATAGCCGCCATCTCCCGGGCCAGGGGGATTCAGGTAATTGCGATCGACCTGAATCCGGATCGCCTGCGTTTCGCTGCTGAGAAGCTCGGAGTCGAAACCACCATTCTGTTAAACGATCAGAGCCTCGGGCAGGTCGAAGAACTGACCGCGGGCGAGTTTGTACCCTTCGTTTTTGATGCCACCGGATCGAAGGCGGCAATTGAATCAGGCCTCTCATACCTCGCCCACGGGGGTAGATTCATTTTGGTAGGACTACAGAAAGAAGCGTTTGCATTCAGTCATCCCGAGTTTCACAAGCGTGAAACCACCCTGATGAGCAGCCGGAATGCTACAAGAAAGGACTTCGAAGAGGTGTGCAGACTGATTCTTGAAAACCGGATTCCCACTGAAGCCTTTATCACCGAAAGGGTGATTTTCGATAAATTGGAAAGCGAATTTCCGCTTCTCCTGGCCAGAAGAAGTGAACTGATCAAGGTCCTCGTTGATTTCGCCTGAAATGATCGACACACATCACCATCTATGGCACTACAATCCTCATGAATACGGGTGGATTGATGACCGCATGTCGCTACTGAAAAGTGACCATCTGGCCGGAACCTTAACCCGTCTGATGGACGAAACCGGGGTCAGCGCATCTGTGGTGGTGCAGGCCAGGCAATCGCTGGCCGAAACAGAATGGCTTCTTCAGGTGAGTGAACATCACCCTGCCATTGCCGGTGTGGTTGGATGGGTGGATTTATGCTCTGCTGCAATTGATGAGCAGCTGAGCCGCTACGCTGCCAATCCAAAACTGAAGGGAGTCAGGCATGTGGTGCATGATGAGCCCGACGACCGGTTTATGGCGAGACCTGATTTCAGGCTGGGTATCTCGAAACTTCAATTGTACAACCTGTGCTATGACCTGCTTCTCTACCCCCGGCATCTTGAACTGGCAGCCGTGTTGTGCAGCCGGTTTCCAGACCAGCGCTTCATTCTCGACCATCTAGGAAAGCCACCGATCCGTGAAGGAGCAGCAGAGCCTTGGAAAAGGGATTTAAAGAAACTTGCGGCAAATCCCAATGTCGCCTGCAAACTGTCGGGCATGGTGACCGAAGCCAATTGGATCAGCTGGAAAAGAGAGGATTTTTTACCCTATCTGGATATTGCCTGGGAGCTCTTCGGAGCTGATCGCCTGATGGTGGGCAGCGACTGGCCGGTATGCACACTCGCCGGAGATTATCCGACCGTCATGTCGGTGATCCCCTGGTACCTTGACTTGCGGGGTGTATCTGCCAGTGAAAAAGAGAAGGTACTATCATCCAATGCTGAACGATGGTACCTTCTCAATATCCGTTAGAAACAGGCTACCTCAGAAAATAGGATTTCCGGCAATTGGGATCCTGTGAGCACTGTGCATCCACCACGGCAATGGCCGTCAGGTATATGATTTCCCTGACGGAGCAATCGAGCTGAAGCACATGGATCGGCTTGTTCATACCCATCAAAATGGGACCAATCACCTCGGCACCACCTATCTCCTGCATCATCTTATAGGCGATGTTTCCTGAATTCAGGTTTGGAAAGATCAAGGTGTTGACATCCTGGTCGGCCAGCTTCGAGAATGGAAACTTGTGGGTTCTCATCTCTTTGTTCAGTGCAAAGTTGGCCTGCATTTCTCCGTCGACGATCAGGTCGGGATACTCGCGATGCAATTGCTGAACGGCCTGTGCAACGATGGAGGGAGTGCCCTCTCTGACCGAACCGAAGTTGCTGTATGAAAGCATGGCAATCTTGGGTTCCATATTGAATTTGCGAACCTCCTCTGCGGCCAGCAGGGTGGTGTCAACCAGGGTTTGTACATCCGGATTCCGGTTCACGGTGGTGTCGGCGAAGAAAAACGGACCTTTCTTGGTCATCATAATGTACATGCCTGCGATGTGCTTCAAAATGGGCCGTGTACCGACCACCTGCACGGCTGGCTTTATGAGGTTGGCATATTTTGAACTCGCACCGGATATGAAGGCATCGGCTTCACCCAGTTCAACCATCATAGATCCAAAATAGGGTTCCTGCGCCATCAGCTCCATGGCTTCATCGTGGGTCATTCCCTTTCGCTGACGTTTTTGATGGAAAACCTTGGCAAACATTTCGATGCGGTCGGCCTCTTCAACTGAACGGACATCGATAATTGGCACATGATCCAGATCCAGTCCGTATTCGGCAATCATTTTCCGGATTGCCAGCTTGTTACCCAGCAGGATCGGCTCTGCAATGCCATCGTTGATCACGGCCTGAACCGCTTTCAGAACATTGGGATTGTTGGCTTGTCCGAAAACCACACGCTTAGGCTCATTCTTTGCCCTGGTGGTAATCGCCCGAATGAGCTTGTTGTCAAGTCCCATTCTTTTTTGAAGCGTAAGATGATAGGCATCCCAGTCAACAATGGGACAGCGGGCAACGCCACTTTCGATGGCTGCTTTGGCCACAGCGGGAGCCACGGTGGTGATAAGACGGGGATCCAGGGGTTTAGGAATAAGGTATTCCCTGCCAAAGCGAAGGTTTTGTTGCTTGTAGGCAATGTTTACAATTTCAGGCACATCCTCCTTGGCCAGGCTTGCCAGTGCCTTGACTGCAGCCAGTTTCATCTCTTCGTTGATCTTTGATGCCCGAACATCCAGGGCTCCCCTGAAGATGAATGGAAAGCCAAGCACATTGTTCACCTGGTTGGGATAATCAGACCTTCCAGTTGCAAAAATCAGATCGTCGCGGCTGGCCATAGCCTCTTCATACGAAATCTCCGGATTGGGATTGGCCATGGCGAATACAATGGGATCACCGGCCATCGAAGCAACCATTTCACGGGTCACAACGTTGCCGACTGAGAGTCCGAGAAAAACGTCGGCATCGGCCATCGCCTGGGGCAGGGTGTCGATATCGCGTTCGGTTACAAAATTCTTCTTGATTTCATTGATGTCGGTTCGCTTCCGGTTCAAGACTCCCTTTGAGTCTAGCATCACAACATTCTCACGTTTCACCCCGAGGGCGAGGTAGAGTTTGATACAAGATACGGCAGAAGCACCGGCTCCGTTGACCACCACCCGGATTTGCTCGATTTTCTTACCGGTTACCTCAAGTGCATTCAGGAGAGCAGCCGCTGAAATGATGGCGGTTCCATGCTGGTCGTCGTGAAAAACCGGAATATCGAGCATCTCTATCAGCCTGGTCTCAATTTCAAAACACTCCGGCGCTTTGATATCCTCAAGGTTGATACCTCCAAAGGTGGGAGAGATTGCCCTTACCGCCTGGATGAGCTTCTCCGGATCTTTCTCATCGATCTCTATGTCGAAAACATCCACATCGGCAAACACCTTAAACAGTAAGCCTTTTCCCTCCATCACAGGTTTACCTGCCAGCGTACCGATGTCTCCCAGTCCTAGTACAGCGGTACCGTTGCTTATTACCGCAACCAGGTTCCCCTTGGCCGTGTACTTATATGCATCCTCGGGGTTGGCCTCAATTTCAAGGCAGGGAAAGGCAACGCCTGGAGAATAAGCCAGGGAAAGATCGTACTGCGTGCTGTAGGGAACCGTAGGGACAACCTCGATCTTGCCCGGCCTGCCCTGGGCATGGTATTCCAGTGCGTGCTCTTTGCGGATCTTGCTCATGATTTTTGTGGTTTTAGGGTTTTAACTTATAAAAATAGCTATAGCAGGCATTCATAACAATGACGAATGACAGGAAATTCAAAGGTTTATTATTCTCCCTGGCGTGCGGGATGGTAAGGTACCCTGAACTGGAAGTTTGAGCCCCGCCCCACCTCCGATTCGAGCCAGATATCACCTCCGAGCAACTGCACCAATCCACGGCTGATGCTCAGGCCCAATCCTGACCCTCCATATTTTCTGGTCAGGCTTTCATCGCTCTGCCTGAAACGTTCAAATACCAATTGCTGCTTCTCAGCCGGAATCCCAATACCGGTGTCTTTCACATAGAAATGAATCCAGTTGTTCTGGATGGGCCGGTATCCAAACTCCACAAAGCCCTCATGGGTGAATTTCAATGAATTATTGATCAGGTTGCTGATCACCTGGCGAAGCCTGAACTGGTCGGCCTCAACGACAGGATTGTGGTGCTCATTGGGGACCACCATCCGGATCTCGATCTTTTCGCGGTGCAGGTTACGACGGTAAGTCAGATAAAAATCCCGGATCTCATGCATCAGGTGAATAAGCGAAAACCTCGACTCCTGAAGCTTCAGCTCATTGGCCTCTATTCTTGAAATGTCGACGATGTCATCCATTAGGTTGAGCAACTGAGAACAGTTGTCGTTGATAATCTTCAGGTACCTGCTGCGCTCCTCCGCTTCAAGTTCCGGGTCGTTGAGCAAATCGGCAAATCCGATGATCCCGTTCATGGGTGTTCGGATTTCATGACTCATATTGGCCAGAAAGTTGTTTTTGAGGATACTGGCAACCTCCGATCGCTTGCGGGCATCAACCAGCTCCTGCTGCAGGATGACCTGGGCGGTGATGTCGCGATGAACTCCGAGCATTCGATAGGGCTTGCCATGAAGGTTAACCATTGTGGCCGCACGGTTATGTATCCAGCGGTAGCTGCCATCCTTGTGGCGCAAACGAAACTCCAGTTCAAAGAAATCTCCCGGATTTTCAAGGTATGAATACAAAACCTGGTGGGCTCTTTCGTAATCTTCAGGATGAAGCAATTTTTGCCAGGTCTCAAACTCATCGGGGAGCTCATCGGGTAAATATCCGAGCTGCTTCTTCCAGGTTGGCGAATAGAAAACCGTGTTCTCCAAAATGTGCCAGTCCCACACCCCATCTCCTGCAGCCTGGGTTGCCAGTGTGTACCTCGATCGTTGCTCGCTGAGATCCAGCAGTTCAAGCTTCTGCTTGTGTACCTCTCTGCCGAACAGCATCAGAGATCCATTTTCCTGAAGGATTCCGGGTTTCCATGAATACCAACGGAATCCGTCGGCTTCAGTACCGGTGCGGATTTCAGCCTCCATATCCTGCCCCTGGTGAGCCTGACTGAGGAAGCTGAGGGCGTAATCGCGATCCCCGGGATGCAGAAAATTCAGAATCGAAATCCCCCCGGGGCCTCCTCCTTCAAAACGGAACAAATTCTGGCAATTCTTGTTGAATTCCAAAATTCTCCCTTCGCGATCCACCAAACAGATCAGATCCGGGCAAAGGTCAGATGCATACTTTTTAACGAACCTGTTCATTTGCTGTTTCCTGATGCAACATTAATCAAAAACCCATTATCCCATACCGGCGGCATATAAGAATTTGACCAAAGGGGACTTTCACCGGGATTTGCTAAATTTGATACTTAACCAAAACCGATAAACATGAAAAAATTCCTGATTATTTTAATCCTGGCCGTCCTGATGACCATCCCTCAGGCATGTGAAAACAAAAGCCGGGAGATAAGCCTCGATTATCTGCTCGAGCAGATGACCACCAGGCGCCTGCTGCCAGAATATCCCACTCCTTATTTCACCTGCAGACAATTCAGCAGTTACGATCAGCGTTCGGTGGCCCCCGGTGAGGAGGGGTGGTTCGCAAACCACGATGCCTCATGGTTTATCCGTACCGAAGAGAATGATGGCCGGAGGGAATTTGTCATGATGGATGCTGAAGGTCCCGGAGCAATTGTTCGTTTCTGGATGACATTTGGCAACGAGGCGGCCTACACCGGTACGCTGAGAATCTATTTTGACGGCTCTCAGACTCCGGTGATCGAAGGACCGGTGCTTGACATCATCAGCGGTGGCAGCCTGGTGGGCGAACCTCTTAGCAGTTCTGTATCTCCTGAGACCAATTACTTTCAAAGGGGACATAATCTGTACCTGCCGATGCCCTATGCGATCAGCTGCAAAGTGACTTATGAATGCCCAGGCCTCATACCTGAAAGACACTCCCCCTCGGTTTACTACAATATTAACTATCTCACCTATGAAGAAGGAACAGCGGTAAAAACCTTCACCATGGAGGATCTTGCAGCGGCAGCCGACCAGATCAAAACCCTGTCGAAGGTTTTAACAGCCGGAGAGGTGCCCCTGCCGGAAAAGAGCCGGAGCACTCCTTTGACGGGCCCGCTGCAGCCGGGCGAAAGCCTCAGTGCTCAAATAACCGGTTCGGGAGCCATTTACCGGATGTCATTTTCGCTGAATGCTGAAAACATGCCCCAGGCACTGAGGTCTACAGTCATGACGATCAGTTTTGATGGCAAGGAAACGGTTTGGTCTCCGCTGGGTGATTTCTTCGGGACCGGATACAAACTCACACCCTATTTGACCTGGCACACCCGGGTCGGAGAAGACGGAGTGATGACCTGTTACTGGACCATGCCCTACCGAAATGGAGCAGAGGTTATCATTACCAACCATGGAGAGCAGGTCGTTGAACTGAGTTTGGGTGAAATCATATCTGCCAAATATAAATGGACCTCGAATAGTATGTATTTCGGGGCCCGGTGGCATGAATATCATGAAATCCAGACCGCAGGTGCAAAAGGAGTTGGAGGCACCGACCTGCATGAGGATCTTAACTTTGCAACTCTTGAAGGCACCGGGGTTTATGCAGGCGATGCCATAACCATTTTCAATACGGTAGATGCATGGTGGGGTGAAGGTGATGAAAAAATATACGTTGATGGTGAGGCTTTTCCGAGCCACATCGGAACGGGTACTGAAGATTACATGGGCTATGCCTGGTGCCGTCCTGAACCCTTCAGCCACTTCCTGATCGCCCAGCCCGACGGCTCCGGCAACTTCCATCCCGGTATGACCGTAAATATGCGACACCGGATGCTTGACGGGATCCCGTTCACCCAGTCCCTGAAATTTGACCTTGAACTATGGCATTGGGCTCCCACCATCATGAATTACGCCATTGTTTCATATTGGTACATGAAGCCCGGCGGCATAGATCACAGCCGTTTCACCCCTGAGGTGGTAAAGAAAAAGGTAATGCTCAACCTGTCAGACATGGTCGATCCCGTGCCCAATGAGCAGGGTGTCATTGAAGGTGAGCACCTTCGGGTAAAATCGGTTAGTGCGGGCAGCTGGCAGGTTCAAACCAGTACCCAGTGGAAGTGGAGCAAAAACAGGCAGCTCTGGTGGATGGACGGCGGCGAAAACGGAGTGCTCGAGGCCGAAATCGATCTGCCGGAGGGTGGAACCTACCAGATACAGGGCGTATTCACCAAAGCCATTGACTATGGCGACTTTAGCATAGCATTCAACGGTGTGAAATCGAAATCCGGTTTTTCAGGCTACCATGACCAAACCGGAGGGGATGTAATCACCCGGTCGGTTGACCTCGGAACATTTTCTCTGAACGAAGGCATCAATCAAATGGCAATCACAATGACCGGTAAGCACCGCAAGGCTGTGCCCAGGTATATGGTTGGAATTGATTATCTGAAGTTGAATAAAAAATAGCCCGAATCAAGATCTAGCGCATCGCTCTGATGCGAACATCAATGCCCGACCCCATGAGTGTTTTGACCACCTCATCGGGGTCGGTCCTGTTTAGGTGATATGGGTAAAGAATCTTTGGAGAAAGGGTTCGGGCCGACATATCGAGCATCATGATTGACATGGTGAATGGCTCTGCGACCGGAAGAAAAGCCACATCAATACTTTTGAATTCCTTCATTTCGGGTATGTATTCTGTATCTCCGGCCACATAAACCCGATACCCCCCGAAACTGAGAATATACCCGTTTCCATGTCCCTTTTCATGGTAGGGTTTGCCATTCCCCCGCTTGTGAAATATGTTGTAGGCTGGTACAACCTCAATGTCGATTCCACGCAGGCTGATGAAGTCGCCATTTTTTACCACTTCACCCATAGGCCAGATGTTATGACAGAGTTGGGTCATGGCCAGTTTGGTGTCGGAACTTGAAAGTTTGGCAATGAGGGTGGTATCAAAATGATCTCCGTGTTCATGGGTCACCAGGATTACGCTGGCCTTCGGCATTTCGGAATAATCGGCCACCTGCGAAACAGGATCGATGTAAAGGCTGATGCCGTGAAACTGGAAATGCAGGGATGAATGTCCGATGAAGGTCACCACCAGGGGACCACCAATGGTGATTAGGGTGTCTTTATGAAAACTATGCTGCGCCTGCAGACTCATGCCGCTCAATCCAAGCAGCAGGAATGTCCATATTTTTATTGATGACAGGATTTTCATGGCCAATAGATGCTTGATTATTTCATGATTTTTCTTTTCTGTCGTTGAAATTCCCGATCGGATATACTGCCGTCGCGGTACATCCTTTCAAGGCGTTCAAGTTGATCGAGTTTCTCAGTCATCTGGTTATTGCGTGCCCTGCCCCTTCTGATGAGGGCAGGGACGATCAGCAGAACCATGAACCCGAACAGTATCAACAGTTCCCAGAATCCAAGTATTCCAGCAAGGTACATAAGCAGAAATTTCAGGTAAAATTACCGATTATTCGTTTAAAGGAAGGATAAGCACCCGGCTCTTTTTGAGATAAAGCTTGATGAGCGAGTGAACATCGCGGTTGTCGGCGTAGGATACGACGCAGTCGCGAAGCAGATCGGGACGGCCGCTCATCTCTGCCGGAGAAAAGCCAAAACCCTTGTATTGACCATGTTCAACGCAAACTACCCCAATCTCGTCACGATTACGGCCATGGTCAAGCACCAAGAAACTATCGTGCGCGTATTCAAAACGCATAAGCACCTCTTTCACCCGCTGGTTATATGCATGGGGTGACTCCTCTCCCTGACAGGCTCCGAGACATTGACCAATGCCTGCATGAAAGCAACTCCCGGCAGTCTCATACAATCCGCAGAACTTCTGACAGAGCGTGAGCTCCTCAACCCATTTGGTCATCATCTCCTTACCCTCCCTTTTGGATGTGAAGGTTGTGACCGGGATCCTGCAATCATCTGTCGGTTCGATCCGCAGTTCAATATAACCAGCCTCATTCTCGAAAGAAAAAAGTCCGTAATGAAAGACGCTTCTGCGTTGGGCCCGGTTGTATCGCGGGCGGTGACGCTTGATCTGGTCGGATTCAAGCAGCAGGGCAATGAGTTCGTTGCCGGTTAGATCCCAGGTGATATCGGTCAGTTTCGCTTTCATCTCCATGGCCCGTCCTGACGACTGGTTGTAAAGATGCTGCAGCACCCTCGAACGGATGTTCTTGCTTTTTCCGATATAGATCAATTCCCCGTTTGAATCCCAGAAATAATAAACCCCGGTATTCTCAGGCAATCTTTTCAGCACCTTTTCTGAGAGTGCTGTGTTCAGTCCTGCCGGATTGCCTGGTTTCAGGAGCTTCGAAGAGACTTTTTTCTTGTCTCTTGAAAGCAACACTTCAAGCAGCCTCACTGTGGCCAGGGCATCTCCCGACGCCCGGTGGCGGTTGTTCACCGGAATCGAAAGCTGGTGGCACAGCTTGCCCAGTGAATAGGATTTAAGTCCGGGTACCACCTGGCGGGCAAATCTGACCGTATCGAGGGTCTTCCGGTTGAATTCATATCCCATTGAACTGAACTCATTGCGGAGAAAACCATAATCAAAGCTGACATTATGGGCCACGAAAATCCGGTTTTCAGTCATCTCAACGATCTTGCGTGCCACCTCACAGAAACGGGGAGCATCCGCCACCATTTCATTGGTGATACCGGTCAGACCGGTGATAAAAAAAGGAATGGCAACCTCAGGATTCATGAGTGTTGACCACTCCTCTTCGATGGTGAGCCCATTGTGCAGATAAATTGCGATCTCGGTGATTTTGTCGCTTTTAGGACTCCCGCCGGTCGTTTCTATGTCAACAACAGCAAACATCTTACTATCGTTCAAGCATTTGCTGCTTAAGACGGTTAACTTCACCAGTCAGGTTTGCAACCGCCTGATAAAGCTCCAGTTCAGCAGGCAAAGGCTCCGGCATTTTCGGACTGATATAGTGGATGAATTTCCACACTTCCGCAACCTCCATGACCTGAATCGCAAAGGGTTCATAGGCTCGGTTCAGCGAATGCAAAACAAACTGTTTCTTCCTGAAGTCCTTCTGAATCAATTTAAACACCAGTCCTTCATCTTTTGTCAGGATGATGCAGGGATCCCCGTTGCTGAGGTATTCCCAGTTTTCGACAAACTCTCCGGTCACATAGGATCCGTCAGGAATGGGCAACATGGAGTCACCGCTGATCTGGAAAGTGCGGTATTTCCGTTCAGGTGATAGAAATGGAAGCTGAAAGACAGGCAGTTCACGGATATACTCCGGATCGGCATAGCCCCTTTTGTAACCCGCCTTTGCCCTTTCACTGACCAATTCGATGTTTTCACGATTTTGCCTGTCGACGGTTGTTGCCAGGATGCGCAGTTGGCTTCCTTTGATATATTGGTCATATCCGGCCTCAATCTGATAAAGCTGGCTCTCTGACAGTTGGGTCAGGTCGGTGTTAACCAGGGTATCCATGGATATGGAAAAATAGGTAGAGAAGGCGTTCAGCTCAGCTATGCCTGGTTCAGCCACACCATTTTCGTATCCTGAATAAGTTGACCTTTTCATACCCAGATAGTTGGCCATCTCATCCTGGGTTCTGGATTTCCGCTTTCTCAAGAAGCGGATGTTGGGTATGAGGA
>CAYGOU010000011.1:0-22606 GCA_964351455.1 uncultured Porphyromonadaceae bacterium | reverse complement strand
CCGCCATCTTGGGATTTCGGTTTATTTGCCTGATCACAAGGTAGGTTCCGAATCCAAAATAGATCAGCGAGTAGGCAATATGAACAAAATTCCATGCGAGTCTTTCTGTTGTCCAGATTTTGGGAGGTGTATATGACAAAAACCCATGGTGATTGACCAGAAGGTTTGGTGCCAACTGCGTGGCCGCGAGCGTAAACAGAAGCAAAGGTAATGCCAGCAAAATGATCATCATACCGGGTGCGCTCCAGCCCGGAACCTCTGCATAGCGCATCGAATGAATAAGCCAGAAAAGCGGAAGGGCAACTATGGTGAAGTATTCAATGGTCGAAAGAACCACATAGGCGCTCTCAGAGAATACCAACAGTCCTGCCCCATAAAAAATAAGCCAGAGGGTCATGGTAATCATCAGCAGGAAATAACTGACTCCCACCTTGTTGCGCCTGTTGTACCACCCTACCACCACCAAAACAAGGGCTACTGCTGCCAGGATGAACAATGGCAGCACATATTTCCAGATCTCAGATATGTATTCCGACGAATTCATTCCAGATTATACCCGTAATTTCCAATGCATGGAAAAATGATTCCAATCCCGCCAAACCCAGTATGTTTACAACCAGACCGGCCCCACAACACTATATCACTGCAATTCAAATACATAACGTGTATTCAAGATGAATAATTTTCGTATTTATCTGTCATCACTTTTTCCATGCTTACTTTAGTTGCCAATTATGGTGCCAAAAAACTTCAGGCATATCATCTGGGACTGGAACGGGACTTTGCTCGATGACAAATGGTTATGCATCGAAAGCATCAATGTTCTTCTTGACCGAAGGGGCATAAAGCAGCTCGATCTCGATAAGTACCATGAGATCTTTGATTTCCCGGTAAAGAATTATTACGAACGGGCGGGCTTTGATTTTATAAAAGAACCCTTCGAGATTCCTGCCATGGAATTTATCGAGCTATATCGCTCCAGATGCCTCGAGTGCAGCCTGAACCCGGGAGCGATTCAGGTTCTCGATACCTTGCGTGAGATGGGCGTAAGTCATTCGCTGCTCTCTGCAAGCGAAGAGATGCTTCTGGCCCGGATGACGGAGCATTTCGGAATAAGCCAATATTTCAGGGTCATTACGGGACTCAACAACCATTATGCCACCGGGAAGGTGGATCTCGGACGGCAACATTTACAACAGATTCCGTTTCATCCGGATGAGATCATCATGGTTGGTGACACCTGCCACGACCAGGAAGTAGCTCACCACCTGGGCATTAAGTGTATTTTATACACCAACGGACATTTCCCGGAACACCGGCTCAGGTCCTGCGGCACGATGATGGTCAGTTCGCTGAGCGACCTGTGCCTTTCATGCTGAGCTGGATCCTGTTTCTTCTCAGATCCACCTCCAGCACCCTTACAGTAACCGCCTGGTGAAGTTTAACCACCTCAGCGGGATCCTTCACAAAACGGTCGGCCAGCTCGGATATGTGTACCAGCCCGTCCTGCTTCACTCCGATATCCACAAATACCCCAAATCGTGTAATATTGGTCACAAGTCCCGGCAACAGCATACCAGGCCTTACATCGTCGATGGTCTGAACCTCCGACGAAAACTCAAAAAAGAGGATTTTGCCCCTCGGATCCCGCCCCGGTTTCGACAACTCCTCAAGAATATCCTTCAGGGTGGGCAGTCCGGTCTCAGGACTCACATACTTTTCCAGATCAATTTTCTGCCTCAGCTGCGCATCTCCCATGATTTCCTTAACAGTGTAGCCGAGGTCGCGGGTCATTTTCTTGACAACCGCATAGCTTTCAGGGTGCACAGCACTGTTATCCAGGGGATTTTCGGCATCCTGGATTCTCAGGAATCCTGCTGCCTGCTCATAGGCTTTGGGGCCCAGCCTCGGCACCTTGCGGAGCTCCTCCCGGGAGGTAAATGGTCCGTTTTCCCTCCTGTAATCCACAATATTCTGAGCCAGACCGGGCCCCAGTCCTGAAACATATGTCAACAGATGCTTGCTTGCCGTATTCACCTCCACACCAACCTGATTTACACAACTCACCACCACCATATCAAGGCTTTCATGCAGTTTCTTCTGATCCACATCGTGCTGATACTGTCCTACACCGATTGACTTTGGATCGATCTTGACCAGTTCAGCCAGGGGATCCATGAGGCGCCGGCCGATTGAAACCGCTCCTCTGACCGTCACATCATAATCCGGAAACTCCTCACGGGCCACCGGAGAAGCTGAATAAACTGAAGCACCACTCTCACTCACCACGTAAACCTCAACCTCTTTGTCAAACCGTATATATTGCTTGATAAACTGCTCGGTCTCCCTGCTTGCTGTACCATTCCCTATGGCAATTGCTTCAATTTTATATGCATCTGCAAGAGATTTGATCTTCCGCGATGCCGGTCCTGCCTCACGCTGAGGAGGATGGGGGTATATGGTTTCATTGTGAAGTAGGTTTCCCTGCCGGTCAAGACAAACCAACTTGCATCCGGACCTGTAACCAGGATCTATGGCAAGGATATTCTTTCGGCCCAAAGGAGGCATCAGTAGCAGCTGCCGCAGGTTTTCAGCAAAAACATGGATGGCAGACTCATCGGCACGCTCCCTGTACATGGTGCGGAATTCATTTTCAATGGATGGTTCTATCAGGCGGTTGTAGGCATCCTTTATGGCCTGCTCGATCTGGTCACGACATGCCGAATCGGACCTCAGCACCAACTCTGCGATCCATTCAATTGCCTTTTGTGAATCAGGCTCAACCGAAACTCTGAGAAAGCCCTCCCGTTCACCCCTGAAAATGGCCATCAGCCGGTGCGAGGGTGAACGTTTAAGATGCTCATTAAAGTCAAAGTAATCCGAGTACTTTCTTCCCTCCTCTTCCTTACCCTTCACCCCCTGGGTACGTATGACCGCCTCTCTTTCAAAAAGCCTTCTTATGCTGTTGCGCACACTGCTGTTTTCGTTGATCCATTCAGCCACAATGTCGCGGGCTCCCGAGAGGGCATCCTCTGCTGTGGCTACCTGATCATTGATGAATTGTTCGGCCCTCCTCTCAATTGAAGCCTCCCGCTGTGCCATCATCACTTTTGCCAGAGGTTCCAATCCCAGTTCCCTGGCCTTTGTTCCGCGGGTTTTTCTCTTTGGCTTGTACGGCAGGTAAAGATCTTCAAGCTCTGTCATGGTTTCGGCTGCCAGTATCCTTGCCTCAAGTTCGGGCGTCAGCTGATCCTGTAACCTGATGGTGTCGAGCACGGTGGTTCGACGGTCATCGATTTCTGCGAGCCTCGAAGACTGTTTTTGAATCTCAAGCAGGATCACCTCGTCAAGGCTTCCGGTCTTCTCCTTCCTGTAGCGACTTACAAAGGGAATCGTTGCTCCCTGAGCAAACATGGCAAGGGTATTTCGTACCTGCCAGTCGTGGAGACCAAGATTCGCGGCTATCTTGACAATGTGCTTTTCATTCATGACAAAAATTCATCTGAGCGTTTAACGGATAATACCCCTTTCACTTTGCGTATCCTGACCATGATGGTGCCGAGATGATTTCGGTCGTTGACCACGAGGGTCAGGATTCCTTTAAAAACACCATCCTTGGAGGTCATGTGCATCCCCCTCATGTTAACCCGAAGGTCGGATGAGATGACCTTACTTATTTCGTTGACGATACCGATGTCATCGATCCCCGAAACGTGAACATTTACAGTGAAGGCTGCCTGGTCTCCGTGACCGTCTGTCCATCTTACCTTTACCACCCTGTAGGGATAACGGGCGATCAGCTGGGCCGCATTCGGACAATTTAAACGATGGATCTTGGTACCATCTTTCACGGTGACAAAACCAAATACCTCATCCCCGAATATAGGATTGCAGCACCTCGCCATTCTGTAATCAACCTGGTCCATGTGATCATCGATCAGAAGGTAATCCTCCTGTCGGATGACCGTTTTTGTGAATTCCTCAACCGATTTTGAAGCAGCCGGTTTTTCTTTGAGGTATTCTGCGGGATCCTTTTCCCTAAGCCATTCTCTGATCTCAGCCAGATCAAGTTTATTCTCGGCTACCTGCTGATAGAGTTCAAGTGCTGATTTAATGCCAAGCCTGTTGACCAGTCTATGGATGGTGGTAACGTCATACCGCACCCTCCACTGCTCGAACTTTCTTTTGAGGATCTCTTTGCCCTCCTCGGCTCGTTGAAATTCAGCCTCTTTCAGCACCCTTTTTATTCTGGATTTTGCTTTGGAGCTTACTACAATGTTAAGCCAGTCGGTTTTGGGCTTCTGCTGAGGAGAGGTAAGAATCTCAACCTGGTCTCCGTTGGTGAGTTTATGGCGTATCGGCACAATCTGGCCGTTGACCCTGGCCCCGGTGCAATGAAACCCAACCTGGGTATGTACGCCGAAAGCAAAGTCAAGAACGGTGGATCCTGTTTTCAACTTAAGCAGGTCTCCCTGAGGGGTGAATATGTATATCTGTCCGGCGTACAGTTCCGACTTCGACTCCTCTCGCATATCTCCGCCGGATTCAACACCCGACTCAAGGGCCGTTCGGATCTTCTGCAGCCAATCATCGCCTTCTACCCTGGCAGCATTTTCCTTGTATCTCCAATGAGATGCATGTCCCTTCTCCGCTATCTGGTCCATCCGGCGGGTTCTGATCTGAACTTCAACCCACTTCCCATCCTGACCGATGACCGTGGTGTGAAGCGATTCATAACCGTTGGGTTTCGGCGAGGATATCCAGTCGCGAAGGCGATTGGGGTTGGGTTGGTAACGGTCGGTCACAATCGAATAAATCTGCCAGCAGTCGGCCTTTTCATTGGCTGATTCACCAGTCAGAATGATGCGAATCGCAAAAAGATCATAAACCTCCTCAAAATCCACCTCCTGCTGATTCATCTTGTTCCAGACCGAGTGGATCGATTTGGGCCTTCCCTTAATTTCACAGATGAATCCTTTCTTTTCAAGATCCTTCCTGATAGGATCTATAAACTTTTGTATGTACGCCTCCCTGTTGACCTCGGATTCGATCAGTTTTTTTTCAATCTCCAGATATTTTTCAGGAAGAATACACTTCATCGATATGTTTTCAAGTTCGGTCTTGATCAGGTACAAGCCCAGACGATGGGCCACCGGAGCATATAGATCAACGGCTTCATGGGCCAGTAGCAAACGCTCCTTCTCTGTTAAACGGTCAACCTGACGTATCCTGTTAAGACGTTCGGCTGTTTTAATGAGTATAACCCTTACATCATCGGAGATGCCCAATAGGAGCTCAATAAACATTCCCGCATGGATTCTTGTTTTGGCAGTGTTGAGATGGTGTATCTTTCTGAGTCCTGCCAGGATCCTGACCACCTCTTCCCCGAATTGCTTCTGCACCGCAGCTTCTGACAGAAACCCATGATTGAACGATTCTGTTAAAAGGGCGGCTGCCAGCGAGGTCCGCCCCAGTCCAAAATCATTCAGTACGGTACGAGCCAGAACCGAAGACCTTTCCATTGCTTCGGGCAGTCTGGAGCTCTGTTCTGCTGGCCATGAAGACCTTACAAATATTGAAGCCTGAATGGCCAGATTCAAGAGCTCATTATCGCCGGTTTCCTGGAGGAGAATGGCCAGACTTTCCGACAGTTCAGTCGCGGAGGTCATCGTACAACTCCCCCATTAGAGTCTGGTAGATTCTCAAAGCCACCCAGGCATCGGTAGCGGCATAGCGTACCTGAGCCTCGGAAAGCTCGGGATTTTCCCAGTTTGACAATTGCTGGGATTTTGATATCCTGGACCTCAACACTATGGCAGCCAGCTTCTTAAGACTTCCCTCCTGAATTCCAAAGTGAGGAGCAAACTCCTGAAGGTCTAGAAAAGAATCCGGATTTGGGGTACAGAAATGAGAGAGAGAGCGAAGATCCTCTTTCAGTGCCAGTCCGACTTTTAGAATTTCGTTATCGCCAAGAATTTCATTTAATTCCGGCGTTTTGCCCAGCAGGGCTATCCTGAAGAGCCAGGCTCTTTCGGGTGAAGCAAGTTGTATCAGGGCAACCGGATGGTTTTGCCCTTTTTTGAACGAAGGCCGGCTTTCGGTATCAAAACCCAGCAACTTTTCCTGCTGCATCTGGCGGACGGCTTTCTTTGCCTCTGAATGCGAGGAAATTACCATGACCTCGCCCCCGAAACCAACAAGGGGAAGCTCCATGATGTCCTGTTTGTCAATCTGCGGTTGAAAATGCATGAAGGTCTTCTGCTCAATTATGGAGGGCAAATTTAGCCTAATCTTTCAAAAGATGGCACCCTGTTCTTTTCCTTCTTCGCGGATGATGACCCTTCCCGCCATGATGGTTACAACCTTTTTGTCAAGAAGGTCGCTCAGCACCATGACCACCTTATCTTCGAGGGCGTCAACTCTGGCGAACAGCTCCTGCCGGTCGACCGGACCTCCTGAAAGCAAATCCAGCAGTTTGTCACGGATCTGGTCATATTCATAACGGTTAAGTCCTGATTCATGTTTTCTCATACAGACATCACACTGCCTGCACCGGTAAGGGTCGCCCTCACCGAAATACCCCAGCAGCAACTGACTGCGGCAGCGATGATCTGATGAAGCGTAGCCGATCATGAACTGCAGCCGTTCGCGGGCGCTTTTTTTTCTTTTTTCGTAATCCTCAACCGGAAACAGGAGAGATTTCTCCTGAAGGCGCTCGGATGTCCAGATCAGTTGAGGAGTATTTTTAGGTTTAAGGTAATGAAGCACCCCCATTGAGCCAAGGTTTTCAAGGGCGTTCACAATCGCCTCAGGCGATACTCCGGCTTTTTTGGCCAGGGTTGCTTCATCGATTCTGACAAAATCGGTGAACATCCCTGAATATGCCCTGAGAAGCAGCCTGATGATCCCATCGTATCGGTCATTTGCCACCTGGAATTTATAAAGGTCATCGCGGTCAATTTTAAAATGAACGCGCGAAGGCAGGTAAATTTCATCGGTAAGTTCAATAAAACCGGCCCTCTCCATGTGTTTTAGTGCATGGTAGGCCACCAGGTTGTGAAAGCGGAACTTGATGCAGAAATCCATCAGGTTAAAATCATAGACCAGGCCCTTTCCTGCTCCCGGCAAAACCTGAAAGTAATTCCCCAGCGCGTGATAGATCTTTCTAATCAGGTCGATCTCGGGATATCTTACTGCGTAAGCCTGCTCAAGCGACTGTTTGTCAGAAGGATGGTACAGCAATACGGCATAGGATTTCCTCCCGTCACGACCAGCGCGGCCCGCCTCCTGGAAATATGCCTCCGGAGAATCGGGCAGGTCGTGGTGCACCACAACCCTGACGTCCTCCTTGTCTATCCCCATCCCGAAGGCGTTGGTTGCCACCATCACCGTAATTTTACCCTTCATCCAGGCCTCCTGCCGGGCCTTTCTGATAGAAGGGTCGAGTCCTGCATGATAGCATTCGGCCTTAATCCCGTTGTTGGTGAGAAATTCAGCAATATCCCTGGTTTTTTTTCTGCTTCTGACATAAACGATGCCCGCCCCTTTTTGCCTTGCGAATATTTTGAGCATGTAAGCGGGCTTGTCTTCCTGTTGTCTCACCAGGTAGGCCAGATTTTTACGTTCAAAGCTCTGGCGGATCACATTTTCATTTTTGAACCTGAGCTGCCGCATGATATCGGTTGCCACCTCACCGGTTGCCGTCGCAGTGAGAGCCAGCACAGGGACCCCCGGAAGCCTGTCCCTGATCGATGCTATCTGCAGGTAGGAAGGTCTGAAGTCATACCCCCATTGTGAAATGCAGTGCGCTTCATCTACTGCGATCAGGTTAACCTTCATGCCTGCCAGCCGGGTAAGGAAAAGATCGGTCGAAAGGCGCTCGGGCGAGAGATACAGCAATTTGACGTCACCGTAAATACAATTATCGAGGGCAATGTCAACCTCGATGCGCGTCAGTCCTGAATGAACCGCTACCGCTTTAATTCCCTGGGCTTTGAGACGCTCAACCTGGTCGGTCATGAGGGAGATGAGCGGTGTAATAACCAGGCTCACACCCGGAGAAGCCAGTGCAGGAACCTGAAAGGTAATAGACTTGCCCCCTCCGGTTGGCATCAGGGCCAGGGTATCTGCACCCGACACAACCGAACGGATGATCTCCTCCTGGAGAGGCCTGAAAGTGGCGTATCCCCAGTGCTCCTGTAGTATGGTTCTATAACGCTCCAATTGCTGAAAATTTGTAATTTAGCGCAAATTTACCAGAACATAAATACTTCCGGCATGTCATTCATTCAGGATAAAGTTGATTTCGAAGGACTCACCTTTGACGATGTGCTTCTTCTGCCCGCGTATTCACAGATTATGCCCAGGGATGTAGACGTCGCCACTCATTTCACCAGGAAAATAAAACTGAACGCACCGATCGTTTCGGCTGCCATGGACACCGTAACGGAGGCAGGATTGGCGATGGCCATTGCCCGTGAGGGAGGAATCGGAGTGATCCACAAGAACATGAGCATTGAAGAGCAGGCACGCCAGGTGGTTTCGGTAAAGAGAGCAGAAAACGGCATGATCATGGATCCGGTTACCATCTATCCCGAGCAGACCGTCGGGGATGTCAGACGCCTCATGCGTGAATATGGCATTGGAGGCATCCCGGTGATCGACCATCAGGGGAAGCTGGTTGGTATCGTTACCAACCGTGACCTGCGCTTTGAGCCGGCCGACGATGTCGTTATTGAAAAGGTGATGACCCGCGAAAACCTCATTACCACTGATGAAAACACCAACCTTGACAAAGCCGCAGACATTCTGCAGCGACACAAGATCGAGAAGCTTCCTGTAGTTGACAGCAATTACAAACTCATAGGCCTCCTTACTTATAAGGACATCACCATAACCAAGGACCGGCCCAATGCCTGCAAGGATGAGAGGGGCAGGCTTCGTGTTGCCGCCGCCGTCGGAATCGCCTCCAACACCATGGAGCGGATCGTAGCGCTCATCCAGGCGAACGTGGATGCCATCGTAATTGACACGGCTCACGGACATAGCAAAGGAGTGATCGATACCCTGAAGAGCGCTATGGCAGCCTTTCCTGAAATGGAATTTGTTGTCGGAAACATCGGGACGGCAGAGGCCGCACTGATACTCGCAGAGGCTGGAGCATCCGCAGTCAAGGTGGGGATCGGTCCGGGTTCGATTTGCACCACCCGGATCATCGCCGGGGTCGGAATCCCACAGCTATCGGCCATCTATGAAGTGGCTAAAGCCCTCAAGGGTACCGGAATCCCCATCATTGCCGATGGAGGCATAAGGTATTCAGGAGACATCGTTAAAGCACTCGCCGCCGGTGCCGATTCTATCATGATGGGATCCCTTTTCGCGGGTACTGAAGAGTCACCCGGTGAAACCATCATCTACCAGGGCAGAAAGTTTAAGTCCTATCGCGGAATGGGCTCCATCGAAGCGATGCAAAAGGGATCCAAGGACCGCTATTTTCAGGACGTCGAGGATGACATCCGCAAATTGGTTCCCGAGGGTATTACCGCCCGGGTTCCTTTCAAGGGATCGCTCAACGAGGTGATCTACCAGATGGTGGGAGGTCTCAGAGCTGGCATGGGATATTGCGGATCCTCAACCATCCGCGAGCTGCATCATGCTAGGTTTGTCAGAATCACCTCAAGCGGAATAACAGAGAGCCATCCTCACGATGTTACCATTACCCGTGAAGCACCCAACTACTCCAGAGACCATTGGGGATAATCCCAACCATAACAAATGACGCCTTTGTTCGTTATTAAGGTTTGAAGAAATTGTAACATTTAACCACGATACTAACAATGAAGAGGTTCACCCTACTTTTTTTCATCATTTCTTGCACCTTTAACCTATCGCTGGCCCAGCAAAATGAAGAGTTACTGTTGACCATCGGCGACCAGCCGGTATATAAGGAAGAATTCATCAGGCTGATTACCAAGAATCAGGCAGCTGCCGAAATCAAAAAAACCAACATTCAGGATGCTCTTGACATCTTCATAAACTTCAAACTTAAGGTGACCGAGGCCCGGGCACTCGGAATGGATACCGCAAGACAATTTCTTGGCGAAATGTCAGACTACCGAAAGCAACTCGGCAAACCCTACCTGCTTGATCAGGAGGTTACCGAAGAGCTGGTTCGCGAAGCCTATGAAAGAGGCCTATGGGAGATCCGGGCCAGCCATATTCTGGTTGGAGTGGCCATGGATGCGCCTCCTGCAGATACCCTTCTGGCCTATCAGAAGGCCATGCAACTGCGCGAGCAACTGCTCAGGGGGGCAGATTTTCAAACCCTGGCTCGTGATTTCAGCAACGATCCTTCCGCAGTCGACAATGGCGGCGATCTTGGATACTTTACCGTCATGCAGATGGTTTATCCATTCGAAAATGCAGTTTACCAAACCGAATTGGGAGGAATCAGTGAACCCGTAAGAACCCAGTTTGGCTATCACATTCTGACGGTTACCGAAAAACGCCCCAACCAGGGGAAAGTGCAGGTAGCCCAGATTTACAAGGCTTTCAATTATACCATGAGCGATGAAGAAAAGGAGCAGGTCAGGCAGCAGGCTCTGGAAATCTGGGAACAGTTAAAAGCAGGAGCCGATTTTGCCGAACTGGCCAATAAACAATCTGATGACCGGACCACCGGACCGAGGGGGGGACTGATTCCTCAGTGGTTCGGCTTTGGGGGAATGCACCCCGAGTTCGTTGATGCATCCTTTAAACTTAAAAATATCGGTGATTTCAGCGAACCAGTCATGACCAACATGGGGTACCATGTGATCAAGCTGGTCAACAAACGCGATCCTGAATCCTTTGAGGCACAGTACCCTGCCCTTCTGAAATCAGTAAAAAACTCCGACCGTTCGCAGAAGAGCGAACAGGTAGTGGTCGAGAAATTGAAAAAGGAGTACGGATTCACCCTGAACCAGAAAGCTTACGAAGAGTTTTACCGGCTTGTTGACCCCTCAGTTTTCAGTGGCAAATGGGATCCCAACCCCGCAATGCAAAAACGTGAAGTTCTGTTCACCCTTAACGGAAAGAGCTTCATTCAGGCTGACTTTGCGCGCTTTCTTGCCCTTAACATGAGGCAAACAAGGGAGACCACAGTGGCGGAGTTTGTGGATCAGAAATTCAACGCGTTTGTTCATTCCCAGGTGCTTGATTATGAAGAGTCGATGCTTGAGAAAAAATACCCCGACTTCAAGTACCTGATGAAGGAATTCCACGAAGGCAACCTGATCTTTGAAGTATCTAACCTGATGATCTGGTCAAAAGCGGGACAAGACAGCGCAGGACTTCTCCAGTTCTACCATCAACATGTAAACAAATATCAGTGGTCGGAGCGCCTTAATGCGACCATTTTGAGAGTCAAGGGAGTGGATGCCTCGGATAAAACATTTAAGGAGATCAGGAAAGGCTTTGAGGACATCTGCAAGGCTGAGCAGGACCTTGAAAAAATCCGTCAATCCACAGCACAGCTGCTTTCAGGGTATCCCGGAACCGGCTTCGAGGTTTCAGGCGGGAAATATTCGAGAGGGGACAATTGGGCCGTGGATCAGATCAAATGGAAAAAAGGCATGGCTGATCCTCTCAACGACGGGTCCGCAACCCTACTGGTTTGGGTCAGGGAGGTGCTGGCTCAGGAGCCAAAACCACTGAATGAAATACGAGGCCAGGTAACCGCCGACTATCAAGACCACCTTGAGAAAGAGTGGATTAAATCACTCCGTCAGAAGTACCCGGTTAAGATCAACGAGGATGTATTGTCAAAAATCACTTTCTAAAATATTCCGGGGTACCCTTCCTGCACTGGCAATCCTGCTTCTGCTGGTCACCGGTTGCAGCAAACCGCGAAACCGCTACCATGAGCAACCCATAGCAAGGGTTCATAATTATTATCTCTACCCGGCAGACCTCGAAGGACTGGTGCCGGAAGGAACAATTTCTGCCGACAGCATCCAGATCGTTAAAACATTCATCGACCAATGGACACGCAAAAGGGTGTTGCTTAAGCAAGCCGAGTTTAACCTTTCTGCCCGTCAGCAGGACGTTAGCAGGATGCTTGAAGACTACCGGGCAACGCTTCTGATTTTTGAATACGAGAAGGAGTACCTTGTTCAGCGAATGGATACCACGGTAAGCCGCGGGGAAATTGAAAGCTATTACCTTGAACATCTTAATAATTTCAGGCTCCGCGATCCCATCATCAAGGGAGTCTATTTCAGGATCCGCTCGAATGCCCCCAAGCTGAATGAGATCAGGAACACCCTCAGGTCGACCCGTAGCAGCGAATACACACGAATGAGCGTTATGATCGGCGAATCGGCCGACCTGATTGACTCATTTGAAGACCGATGGGTCTCTTTCAGCCTGCTTAATCAGCAGATACCCGGATACCTTGAAAATCCTGACGAATTTCTGAAAAGGAACCTCTTCCTGGAGGTGAGTGATCAGAACCTCATCCATTTTGTAAAAATCCTTGAATACAAGCTCCCGGGTGAAGTAGCCCCGTTGCCATACATCCAGGATCAGGTTAAGGACATAATCCTGAACCGGCGCAAGGTGGAATTTCTCAAGGAACTCGAATCCTCGATTTACAACCAGGCCGTATTGCAAAACCAGATAGAAATATATGATTATGTCAGATAAGCTCCGAACCAGAATCCTTACCATCTCTTTAGCG
The DNA here is from genome assembly GCA_964351455.1 of uncultured Porphyromonadaceae bacterium. GTDB lineage: Bacteria > Bacteroidota > Bacteroidia > Bacteroidales > UBA12481 > JAGHDB01. Next base: position 9,888 of record CAYGOU010000011.1, on the reverse strand, counting down.
GCCTTTCTGCTCAGCCCCATATTGGGCCAGGCACAAGTCGTGGGCATGAGCGATACCCTCATCATTGACCGCGTTATCGCAGTGGTAGGAAACCGTCCCATTACCCAATATGACCTGGAAGCCCGTTACCTGCAGGCGCTCATGGCCGGGGAACGGATGACGGATGTTTTGAAATGTCAGTTGTTCGAGGAGCTGCTCATCAACAAACTTTTGGTTATTCAGTCTGAAATCGATTCGATCGAGGTCTCCGACGATGAGGTTAACCGCATGATCGACGCAAAACTGCAGATGGAGGTTCTCAGACTGGGTTCCCAGGAAAACCTCGAGAACCTCTATAAAAAGAGTCTGGTTGAGATCCGCAAGGATCTTTTTGAATCGGCTAAAGAACAGGATCTGGTAAAGAAAATGTACAGTCAGGTTACCGGAAACGTTACCATTACCCCTTCAGAGGTTCAGAAGTTTTTCAAGAAGATTCCTCAGGCGGAGGTTCCGCTCAGACCCGAAACCGTGGAGCTTCGGCAGATCGTCATGAAGGCCAGGATCGGAGATGAAGAGCGAACCCGAATCCTGAACCGACTCAATGAATTCAGAGACAGGATCATAGCAGGTGAAGACATGGAAAACCTTGCGGTTCTCTATTCTGATGATCCGGGAACCGCAACAAGGGGTGGAGAACTCGGACTTGCCTCGCGGAGCGACCTGGATCCGGCATACTCTGCCGCCGCCTTCAGCCTCAAGAACAGCAGCGACGTATCCAGGCCCTTTCGAAGTGAATTTGGCTACCACATCGTTCAGACCATTGAAAGGCGCGGCGATCTGATCAATACCCGTCACATCCTTCTGCAGCCTAAACCCACCATCGATGAAAAGATCAGGGTAAAGATGCGGCTCGACAGCCTGGCTCAAAAAATCAGGCTCAATGAATTCACCTTTGAACAGGCGGTTGCCAGTTTCTCAGAAGACGAGCAGACGGCTAACAATTATGGAATCCTAACCGACGTTGACAGCAATCAGCCAAAGATTGAACTGAGCAAGCTCCCCACCAACATGATGATGGCCATCAGAAACCTGAAGGTGGGTGAGGTGTCAGATCCGTTTGAAAGCCTCGACGAAAAGGGTAATGTCGTGTACAAAATCGTCCTGCTGAAGTCCCGAAATCCGGCACACCGTGCCGACCTCAAAACCGATTACGACTTCATTCAGAACTTTGCCCTGCAGGAAAAGAAGACGGAGTCATTCGCAGAATGGGTGGATAAAAAGATTGTTTCGACCTTCCACCGGATTGATCCCGATTTCAAAGACTGTGAATTCGATCATCAGACCTGGAACAAATAACCTCCAGGTCTCATTTAAAGCATATTATTTACCGATGGGAGACAAAGAGGCAGTTGAAAAATTGAACCGGGCTTACGAAGACCTGTTTAACGAAATCAGGAAAGTGATCATTGGCCAGGACGAGGTGGTCAGGGAGGTGATCATTTGCATTTTGAGCCGCGGACACGGTTTGCTGGTTGGAGTGCCAGGACTGGCGAAAACACTTCTGGTCAACACCATCGCAAGCATTCTCGGACTGGATTATAAAAGGATTCAGTTCACCCCCGACCTGATGCCATCGGACATCATTGGCACTGAAATCCTTGATGCCAACCGCAATTTCAAATTTGTCAAAGGTCCCATCTTCTCCAATATGATCCTGGCCGATGAGATCAACCGCACTCCTCCAAAAACCCAGTCGGCCCTGCTCGAGGCCATGCAGGAGAAGCATGTCACCGCAGCCGGAGTCAGGTATCCCCTCGACAACCCCTTCTTTGTTCTGGCAACTCAAAACCCGATTGAGCAGGAGGGTACCTATCCACTCCCCGAAGCCCAGCTCGACCGCTTCATGTTCAACATCCTGCTGGATTACCCGTCAATGGTTAATGAAATTGACATCGTTGAACGCACCACCTCTGACCGGCAGCCCGACATCCGACAGGTGATATCCAAGGAGGAGATTCTTGGTTTTCAGGATCTGATTCGCAGAATACCGGTCAATCGAAATGTCCTGGAATGGGCGGTCAACCTCTCAGCCAAAACCAGGCCGCAGTCAGAGCAGGCCCATCCGTCAGCTGCCAAATATCTCGTCTGGGGCGCAGGTCCCAGGGCATCCCAGTACCTGATCATCGGAGCCAAAACCCATGCAGTACTCAATGGGAAATTTTCACCTGACATTGAGGATGTCAGGGCCATCGCACCTGCCATACTGAGGCACCGCATCATCAAGAACTACCAGGCCGAGGCACAGGGTATCTCTGTTGAAGATATCATTCATGAACTGCTGGCTTAAAATGGTCATTCCGGCGATGATTCTCCTCATCGCCCCTCAGCTGTCGAAAAGCCAGGAAACACGCATTGTTAATTACCGCGCCGACTCAATCGTCAGGGATGAAAGACTCTTTGACGGGATGAAACGGTTGATCGGAAGCGTTTTCATGCAGCATGAGGAGCTCCAGCTAACCTGCGACAGCGCACATCTGGATGAAAAAACAAATCGTTTCATCGGTTTTGGCAGGGTACACATCATCAAGGCCGACACCATCCATATCCATGCCCGCAAAATCGACTACAGCGGTCAAAATGAAAAGGCCAGGCTTGAAGAAAAAATCCGCATGGAGAATGGTTCAGTAATCCTCTACACCGAGATGCTCGATTATGATATGAAAGAGGATGTTGCCTGGTATTTCGGCGGAGGACAGATCATTGACCCAACCAATACCGTGGAAAGCTACTGGGGTTATTACCATGTTGACCGAAACGAATTTATTTTCAGGGACCAGGTGGTACTCTCAAACGATGAAAGCACCCTCCTCACCGATACGCTTCGTTACCTGTCGCAAACAGAAGAGATGTGGTTCAGCGGATTCACGGAGATTTACGGTGACACCAATTACATCTCCTGCCAAAAAGGGTACTACGATTCTAAAAACAGTTTCTCCTCCTTCCAGAACAAAGTATTCATGCAATCCGCCGAGCAGATTCTGCGGGGCGACAGTCTCACATACTTCAGAGACAGCGGAGACACTGAGGTTTTTTCGGCTGTAGAAATGCAGGATACCCTTGAAAAAATCACCATCCGCGGCGAGAAGCTCTCATACAACGATCTTTCAGGTTGGTTTCGGATGAGCGAAGAGGTCTATTTTATCCTGGCCGACCAGACGGATTCACTTTTTCTTTTCTCCGACACCCTGATTTCAACCCGCGATACCCTTTCAAAATCGCGCCATATTCAGGCATTCCCGAGAGTCAGCTTTTTCAGGGAAGATATTCAGGGGCGCTGCAAGAGACTCGATTACCTGGTCAATGACAGCCTCATTAAGATGTTTGAGGATCCGGTCATCTGGCAGGACAGCACCCAGCTCACAGCAGATTCAATTCAGGTCAGACTGGCAGATAAGGGAATAAGGTTCATGAAGATGGAGGGCAATGGCTTCATGATCATCCAGGAAGACAGTACCCTTTTCAACCAGATAAAGGGTAAGCTCATTACAGGATGGTTCAGCGAGGATCAACTCGAATGGGTTGATGTTACGGGAAATGGAGAAACCCTGTTTTTCCCGCCCAATGAGGATGAAATTATTGGTATGAACCGGGTCACCTGCAGCAACATCCGCATATGGTTCAAGGAGGGTAAACTTCATGACTTGCGGTTTTATACCGAAATAGAACCACAGCTAACACCCATGAAGGACGTCATTGAAACTGAAAAAGTGCTGGAAGGATTCAGATGGCAGGCAGATTCAAGACCGAAAGACAGGGAGGATATACGCAACTGGAAATAAAAAAAGGCGCCCGCGGCGCCCTTTTCGTTAATATTCTTCTTCGTTGAAGAAAAAATCATCCTTGCTGGGATAATCGGGCCAGATATCTTCAATGCTTTCATATATTTCACCCTCATCCTCTATCTCCTGCAAGTTTTCGATTACTTCAAGCGGAGCACCGCTTCTGATGGCAAAATCAATCAGCTCATCTTTGGTGGCAGGCCAGGGAGCATCTTCAAGCTTTGAGGCCAATTCGAGAGTCCAGTACATAATCCGTTAGGGTTTTACTTGAATTTCCGGCAAATGTATTTTATTTTTTGAATAAAGCAAGAATAACCGGATATCCGCATCAAATTTACCAACAGCGAAGCAGCCCCTTGTCAGGATGTTTTGAGCGTATCGCTCTCAATATGACCATCCAGGAGCCTTATAATGCGCTGTGCCTGTCGGGCTATGTCCTCTTCGTGGGTAACAACAATGATGGTGTTCCCGAGGTCATGAATGTCGCGGATCAGGCGCATGATCTCCTGGGATGTTTTGGAATCAAGATTACCGGTGGGCTCATCTGCCAGAATCATGGCCGGATTGTTTATCAGGGCCCTGGCCACGGCTACCCTTTGTCGCTGACCACCTGAAAGTTCGTTGGGCTTGTGGGTGACACGGTCGGCCAAACCAACATCCTCAAGTACTTTCAGTGCCCGTTGGTTTCTCTCATGCCTGGGCACACCCGCATAGATAAGGGGCAAACTTACATTCTCAAGGGCATTGTATCTGGAGAGCAGGTTGAAGGTCTGAAAAATAAAACCGATCTCCCGGTTGCGGATGGAGGCAAGCTGATCATCAGCCATATCGCTGACATGGTTTCCGTTCAGCTTATAGGTACCTGAAGTCGGAGTATCAAGCGCACCGAGGATGTTCATTAAGGTTGACTTACCTGAACCCGAAGGTCCCATAATGGCCACATACTCTCCCTTGTGAATCTCAAGGTCAATACCTCTTAAAGCTCTGACCACCTGGTTTCCGACATAATAGTTCTTGACCAGATCCTTGATGTATATAATTGCCTCCATACAAGTTGATTTTGAGCAAAAATACCCCCATAATCCTCAATCCAAGGATCCACTGGAGATTATTAACAAAATTTAACGGTGATTCTGACTATTTTCGCTCATCTGAGCCATGGACAAGCTTCTTTCAACCGACATCAAATTCTTACCGGGAGTAGGGCCCCATCGGGCCGAAATCCTGCAAACGGAGGCTGGCATTTCAACCTACCGGGATCTCCTCTACTACTTTCCGTTCAGGTACAGCGACCGTTCGAAAATCCACTCCATCAATGAGGTTAAGAGCGATGAGATCCACATTCAGATAAAGGGGCGCTTCGGACCGCTTGAGCTTGCCGGCACCGGAAGACGCCAGCGATTGGCCGCAAGGTTTTCCGATCCGACCGGCGTAATTGAGGTGATTTGGTTTCAGGGTATCCGTTTTATTCAAAAAACGGTTGTACCCGCGAAGGAATATATTCTATACGGCAAACCGGCTCTTTTCAACGGACGTATCACCCTACCCCATCCCGAGATCGAGGAGGTGGAAAAACAGGAGGCCCAGCCTTTCCATGTTGCCCTGGTTGCAGCCTACCCCTCCACCGAAAAGATGAAGAGCGGATACCTGAACTCAAAAGCCATCCACAAGTTGCAGGTGAGTCTCTTTCAGAAAATATACGGAAAGATCCCCGAGACCCTGCCGGATGACCTCATCAAAAGCATGGGCCTCCCCGACATCAACCAGGCTTTGATGCAAATCCATCTGCCCACCCATGAGGAGGAACTCCGCAAGGCCCGGTACCGCATGAAATTTGAAGAACTATTCTACATTCAGATCAGCCTGCTCAGACAGAAAATCTGGCGGACCAACCGGTTTAAAGGACATGTTTTCACCCGGGTCGGAGACCTTTTTCATGACTTTTATCGAAATAATCTCCCTTTTGAATTGACTAGTGCCCAGAAAAGGGTCATCAGGGAAATCCGAAAAGACATGGGTTCGGCACATCAAATGAACCGGCTGCTTCAGGGGGATGTTGGAAGCGGTAAAACCCTGGTTGCCCTTCTCTGCATGCTGATTGCCCTCGACAACGGATATCAGGCCTGTTTGATGGCTCCGACTGAAATCCTTGCCCAGCAACACCATCAGACCTTCTCGAAAATGCTGGAGGGCTTGCCGGTAAAGGTGAGCCTGCTGACCGGATCCTCGTCAAAAAGCCACCGGACAAAACTGCAGCAAGAACTTGACCAGCAGGAGCTTCATATTTTAATTGGCACCCACGCTCTGATTGAGGATGCGGTCAGGTTTGCAAGACTCGGACTGGTGGTGATCGATGAGCAGCATCGCTTCGGGGTCGCACAGAGGGCCCGACTCTGGAGCAAGAGCGACCAGCTTCCCCCCCATGTACTGGTTATGACCGCAACCCCCATTCCGAGAACCCTCGCGATGACCCTCTACGGAGATCTTGACGTTTCGGTCATCGACGAACTGCCACCCGGCCGCAAGCCTGTGAAGACCGCCCATTTTTATGACTCCAAAAGGCTGCGGGTTTTTAACTTTATACGCCAGCAGATCGAGGCCGGAAGACAGGTGTATATTGTCTATCCGCTGATTCAGGAATCAGAGGCACTGGATTATAAAAACCTTTACGATGGATATGAGAGCATCACCCGCGCTTTTCCTCCACCAAAATACGCCGTATCGGTGCTTCATGGTCAGATGAAGCCCGAAGAGAAGAAGAAAGCCATGGATTATTTTGTCAGGGGCATTACCCACATCATGGTAGCCACCACGGTGATCGAAGTTGGTGTTGACGTTCCGAATGCCTCCCTGATGGTGATTGAAAGCGCCGAGCGATTCGGACTCAGCCAGCTGCACCAGCTCCGCGGAAGGGTCGGCCGGGGTGCCGATCAGTCGCACTGTTTCTTGATGACAGGACTGAAGCTGACACGGGATGCCAGAACACGAATGGAAACCATGGTCAGCTCATCAGACGGTTTTGAAATAGCGGAGGTTGACCTTAAACTTAGAGGACCGGGAGACCTCGAGGGCACGCAGCAAAGTGGTATTCCGATGACCCTGAAAATCGCTAGTCTGGTCAGGGATGGCAGAATCATAGAACATGCCAGGAGAATGGCCCTGGATATCCTGGAGAAGGACCCGGACCTGTCATCCCCCGGAAATCAATGCATCCTGAACAACCTTCAGGGAATTAAATCCCTGCTGGGCGACTGGGGACATATATCCTGAAAAAAACCAGGCCGACTAAAGCCGGGAAAAGAGCTCCTCAATCATCACCCTGGATTGTTCAATGACCAGCGATCTCCAGAGGGGGGAAGAGGGATAGTACATCTCGCGGAACCGTTCCCTGACCTTCTGTGCCGATTTCTCCCGCGCATATCCGTGCTGGTGCCCCTGGTTCTCAAGGATCATGTTGTGAATGCTCACCAATGAACCCATGGTGGTCTGGCTGTCGAGCGTCCCGAATTCGAAAGTCATGGGAATCACCAGTTTATCCGGATGAAACTGTCCTAGCAGGCCGGTGAACTCCCCGGTAATGGTATAGAAATCATCGCCGTCGCCCCAGTCGATATCATGACCGGCAAAGAGACTCTCCGTGGCGGCGCGGATCGCATCGCTTTTGGGAGGATTCGGGAAGAGATGCAATTTACCGTTTTCACCATACCCGGTGTGAAGATCTATGTGAATGATTCGCTGGTATTTTTCAGGAATCGTCTTCAGAAAGGGTTCTAGCAAGGATATCTGAGGCTCAGTCTGCTTGCCTCCGAAATAGAGTCCTTCGGGATATTCGTACTGCCCCTGAAGCACGGCCTGCCTCAAAACCGGCATCGAAGCCTGAACAATCTTGGCTATGGCCTTCATATAAAAGAAACGATTTGCGGGAGATGAGGGCCGGGCATTTCCCTCAGGGTTGATGAAGTCAACCAGATTGCGATAACCCTCATTGACCGATGAGTAAACAGCCCCGCTTGGATCGCAGTTCCGGTTAAGATCTACGTTGTTCTCGGTTACCCTTCGGTTGTTGATGAAGCCATAGGGATTGATCCCGTGGATCAGTAAAATCCCGGTTTCGGCCATTCTTTCAGGAGTGATCATCTGGTTCATGATCATCAGCTGCACCGCACTTCCTGTAAATCCCTCCACCCCATGAATACCTCCCGACAACACCAGCAGGTTTATCAGGGTGTCGGTCGCGGGCAGGTAAAGACAATCGATCTTGTAAAAACCACCCTGTTGATTTGGCACCGGGATATCAAACTGCGTGGCTCCCGGAAAAATCCTGGCAAGCCGGTCAGATTCACTCAGGAAAGATTCGACACACGTTTCATAGCTGTCATAGAAAAAGTGAAGATTGTTCTCATCAACAACTCCGGCAGGTTGTTTGGGTTGGTACCCGTTGAAAGATTGGTACGACCATACCAATGCCCCAACCAGAACAACGAGGAGGGTGACCAGCAGATAACGCAGTGCTTTTTTCATTTCAAAGGTTTTACGCGAATTTTAAGGGATTCAAGAAAAGCAATCAGCAAAGTGATGTATGAAACCATCAAGATGCGGATCTGCTTGGTATGCTCCATGGTAAACTATTTAGAATCCAATATCATGCAAGTTACAAGAAGCACATGAATATCCAAGGTGACCGTGAAATCAATGATCACTCCGGCTGACACTTTGCCTGAAAAATAATTTGGCATAATTTATGTACGCATCGATATATGTCTATTCTTGACTATAATGATTGAGCAAATTCTGACAAAAAGCGAACTTGACTCACAACTCGCTCAGCATAAAAGGGTTTACCTGCTTTTATACAAGGCAGGATCCGAACAGAGCGACTGTGCCCTCAGGAACCTTGAAGAGATGGTAACCGGAGATGAGACCCCGGTCATTCTGGCGGCAGATGTTACCCTGGTAAGGGATATCCACACCGCCTACGGGATCACATCGGCTCCGTCTCTGCTGGATTTTGAGGGAGGAACCCTGAGAAATGTCATCAAGCGTTGTCACCAGCCCGGTGTGCTGAAATCGATCTTTGACGAGGCGGTTTATGTGGCCAGGATGGAAAAAGAGGGCCGCACGGTGAAGCAGGTCACCGTGTACTCCACCCCCACCTGCTCTTGGTGTGTCACCCTTAAGAATTATCTTCGCCAGAACAAAATAAGGTTCACAGACGTTGATATAAGCAGAAATCCCGATGCGGCGGCTGATCTTGTCAAAAGAACGGGCCAGCAGGGGGTTCCGCAAACAGAAATCAGCGGCGAATGGGTCGTAGGTTTCGACCAGGCAAAAATTGACAGATTGTTGGAAATCAAAAAACAGATATCATAATGAAAAAAGCACTCACACTAACCTGGGCCCTGGTCATGCTGCTTTCAGCAGTGGCTGTTCATGCCTCAGGAGATCCGGGACAAAGCAACCCCGGCAAAACCATTTACCTCACCAAGGCCGAGTTTCTGAAAAGAGTCATGGATTACGAAAAGAATCCGCAGGAGTGGGTTTACAAGGGCGACAAGCCCGCCATCATCGATTTCTACGCCGATTGGTGTGCCCCATGCAAGAAGGTGGCCCCGGCACTCGATGAGCTGGCCAAAGAGTATTCAAACGATGTGTACATATACAAAATCAACATCGACAAGGAGCGTGAACTTGCTTCGATCTTCGGAATTCGCAACATCCCGGCTTTTCTGATTGTGCCAATGGAGGGAAAGCCCCAGCTCACCACCGGGGCATCAAACGTCCACAGTGAGAACAAGCAGCGGTTCAAAGAGATCATCGATGATGTATTGTTGAAAAAATAATCCCGATCAATCATGAAAGAATTGCAACCAGTAAACCAGCAGGTTCTGCTCGATCTCCAGCAGAATGTCGAGGTAAAAACTCCTGGTGGAATCATCATTCCCGATACCGTCAGGGAAAAACCGGTCTATGGAAAGGTTATGGCCATGAGCACCATTGAAAATCCTGAAATAGCAGTCGGCGATGTGGTTTTCTTCAAGGAGTACTCTGGGTCAAAAGTGAAGTTTGAAAG
>CAYGOU010000010.1:0-23215 GCA_964351455.1 uncultured Porphyromonadaceae bacterium | reverse complement strand
CGTGAGCAATCCAGCCAGGTCTCCCGGTTTATCAAGAACAGGACCGGATGTGACTTTCATACCAGCACCCATCTCACGTGCAATGATGTGTGACAGGGTGGTTTTCCCCAGTCCTGGTGGACCGTGAAGCAGCACATGATCCAGCGATTCACCCCTCATGCGGGCGGCCTTGACAAAGACCCTTAGATTGCTGACAACCTTTTCTTGTCCCGAAAAGTCATCAAATTGCAGTGGCCGCACCTGTCGCTCAAATTCTCTCTCATCCTCACCCGTATAAGGGTTTCGGAAATCAACGGCCTCCGGCATGATTATTTGTCAATTATGCCCAAATCACGGAAAGCCTGGGTAAGCTTGTCCATATTGAGTGGTTTGGCAATGTATTCATTCATACCATACGACAGACATCGCTCGCGATCAGCGTTAAAGGTGTTGGCTGTGAGAGCAATGATTGGTATTTTGGTGTTTGTTTTTTGCTCAAAAATCCTGATTTGCCGGGTCGCTTCAAGCCCATCCATCACAGGCATCATGATATCCATGATGATCAGGTCATATTGCCCCGGATTGGCTGTGTACATATCAACAGCCTCCTGTCCGTTGTTGGCAACCTCAATGGTAAAACCAAACCGCTTAAGACTTGACTCCATCAAACGTTGATTGAGTTTATTATCCTCAACCAGCATGATCGTTTTGACCATAGGAACCATTGAAACAAAATTTACTTCTATCCGGGTAAATTTAAGGAAATATAATAGAAAACTTCAGTTGTCTTTTTTTTTGATCGCTTACTTTTTACCATTCACCCTCAAGATTGTTCTTTACCCCATCAATTCTGGTCAGAACATCGTTTTCGTAGGTATAGGATATCAGCGGGTTTCCTTCAGGGTCAAACTTCCACCAGGTACGCTCCTTCCGGCCAAGGTTGTAGTACTGCTCCTCCTTTAGTTTTCCATTTTCATGATACAACCGGTGCTTACCATTGGCCATACCCTGAAGAAATGCACCCTCGAAACTGAGCGTACCATCAAGATAATAGTGCTTCCAGACCCCTTCTTTCAAACCTCCCCGGTAGTTTCCCTTTTCGGTATGATCGCCAACATGATAATACCACTCTCCTTCGCGGTATCCATCCAGATATTCGCCCCTCGTGATCTCCTCTCCTGCTTCGTTGTATTCAACCGAGGCACCATCTTCCCTTCCCCGGTAATAGTTTTCTTCCCTTCTGACCGAACCCGAAGGATAGTACCAGGTCCAGAGTCCCTCTTCCCGGCCATTAACATAATGACCCACCTGTTCAAGCTTTCCGTTCGGGAAATAAAACTTCCATTGCCCTGATCTGCGGTCTGATCTGAAACTCCCTTCAGATTGCACAATGCCACCGGGATAAAAGAACTGCCAGAACTCCTCCTTCATTCCTTCGGGTGTTGCCTTTCCTTCTGACAAAACCTGCCCGCTGTTGTTGAACTCCTTAAGTCTGATCTTTCCGCTTTCACGCTCTACCTCACGGTGGGTTCCTACCGGTATGTTGTTCATAAATCCACCACTGGCTATGATGTTTCCATCCTCGTCAAACCGGTTGACCACCTCAACTTTAACCTCTCTATCGGGATCCTGTTCAATCAGCATTCCCTCTTCATAAAAGGCCGATACCAAAATCCTGCCCGTTGGTGAATACTCCCGGTAATAACCATTAAGCTGCCCATCCTTATAGTTCGCCTCATAGCGGATGTTATCATTATCATGATAATCACGCCAGACCCCTTGCCTCAATCCTTTTGTATCGCTCTGATTAATCACTTCACGATCTATCATGTAATCGTTGTGATAGCTATAAACCGCCTGAATCAATGTGTCGTTGACCATTTCCCTGGTCAGACCGTGCCGCTTTCCATCCTTATACCTGACTACCCGCTCAAGACTACCCGCTTCGTTGTAGAAGTACGAAAGTCCCTGTCGGATATGATCCAGATAGAGCTCTTTTGAACGAATCATCGGAGTCAGAGAATCCTTGTTATTTTTTTGATAATGAATATGATATCCATTCTTTTTTCCATACTTGTAGTTTACCTGCTCGGTCAGCTGTCCCGATTCATCGTAAAAATTCCAGGTCGAATCAAGTTGAAAATTGAGTCTTAAGCCCTCAGATTTGATCACCCCGTTGACATGATAGGTTGTCCATTTGCCATCGGGCTTTCCATCCCGGATCATTCCTTCACTTGAAACCTGTCCGTTTCCATAAAAGAAACGGGTAAAGCCATCTGCAACCTGCTGCTGAGAAAAACCAACGCTGGTGATCAGCAGGCAACCCATTAGAAGCAGAATCTTTTTACCCATTATTATTACTATGTTTTTATATAAATCTATTTATGATGTTATATATAGGCTGTTGATACTGTTCAAAACTAGTTACGGGGAAAAAATAAACCCCTATTCAAAAGAGACCCGAACAGCTTATCAACATCCTTTGCATGGCTAAGATATTTGTTCTCAAAACCATTCCCAAAAAATTAACAGGGTGTTCATCAAAAGGGGATTTTGGCTGAGGCATCTTTTCAACGTTGAAAAATGGTGGATACTTTTCTGACTAAAATGGTTATTCATTACTTGCAGTTTTCATGCAATTGAATAAGCGGGATTCTTGTTCAATTTTCAAAGAGAAAAGTATGCATGTTTATCAAAGGTTAACCACAGGATTTGTTCATAAGTGGTGTCGGTTTTCTTTTGGAAATGAATAGTTTTGAGAAGTATTAACAATCGTGTTGAAACTGTGGATAACGGTCGAAGAGAAATAATAGGACTGGCTTCAGATCATGCAGGATATGTCATGAAAGTTGATTTAATAAAGATGCTCAGTGAGTTGGGATATGAGGTGCTGGATTATGGATGCGCATCAGGAGAAAGCTGTGATTACCCGGATTTTGCCCACCCCCTGGCAAGAGCGGTGGCTTCGGGTAAATGCCGGTATGGAATCAGTCTATGTGGAAGCGGAAACGGGATCAACATGGTGGTCAACAAATATAGGGGAATTCGTTCAGCGCTGTGCTGGAACGAAAAGATTGCTGCACTAGCAAGATCCCACAATGATGCCAATATATGCGCCATTCCTGCACGGTTCTTGAATAACGAAGAGGCAAGAAGAATTGTCAAAATATTCCTTCAGGGAGCATTTGACGGAGGAAGGCACCTGCGTAGAATACAAAAAATAGATCCCTAGATCTTTTGGAGAAATGGAGAAGAGAGAATCAGATTTCAGGATTGCCGCTGAAAGGGTTGCCTTTGATGCAAAACACAGAAAGGTAATATTGCACAATATCGGACGTTACGATTCAGCTGTAAGAAGAGGAAAAGGCTACTTCAGATCGGTTGAAAATGCCAGGATTCAGGCCGGAAAGATCAAGAACCATGTGGTCAACAACCTTGAAGGACTGTTGCTGGGATTTGAAGAGCAGGCAACAAAGCAGGGATGGGAGATATACTGGGCATCATATGCAGATGATGTATTGAAGGTGATTGGCCGGGCCATTGAAGTTGAGGTGATCAAAAGCGCCGTGAAGATGAAATCAATGGTGAGCGAGGAGATTCACCTGAATGATTTTTTAAGCGAAAAAGAGGTTGAGGCGCATGAAACCGACCTGGGTGAATTCATCGTACAAACAGCCGGTGAAAGACCTTATCACATCCTGACACCCGCTATGCACAAGTCAAAAGAGGATGTGGCAGAATTGTTCAATCAGAAATTCGACCTCCATCCTGAAAGCACGCCTGTAGAGATTACAGCCTTTGTGAGAGATTTTCTGCGAGAAAAATTTACCACCGCCGATCTGGGTGTTACCGGAGCCAATTTCCTGCTGGCGGATACAGGATCGGTTGCGTTGACCGAAAACGAAGGTAACGGAATGCAAACCTTTGCATGGCCAAGAGTGTTAATCACCATTGCGGGAATTGAGAAAATTCTGCCCGAATGGTCTGACCTTGACCTGTTTTGGCCCATTCTGGCCGTTCACGGAACCGGTCAGCACATGACCGCGTACAACAGCATTTTAACAGGACCGCGAAAAAGTGGAGAAACAGACGGACCCGAAAGAGCCATCCTGATACTTTTTGACGGTGGAAGAACAGAGCTTTTGCAGCAACCCGGGATACGGGATGCTTTGCAATGCATACGCTGCGGCGCCTGCCTGAATGCCTGTCCCGTTTATCAGGCCATTGGCGGATTCACCTATGAAACCGTCTATACCGGTCCGATCGGATCGGTTATTTCAGGATACCTCGAAGGTAGCCGTGACGCTGGTTTTTTGAACTTTGCCAGCTCACTTTGCGGCAAATGCACCGAGGTTTGTCCTGTCGGTATACCCCTTCATGACCTCTTGCTTCAGAATCGAAAAAAACTTGTGGATGCGTCGAAAAAGATGGGATATGAGAAATTCTTTTTCGGCAATTATAAAAAAATGATGCTCAAGAGAAAGAAACTTGAGCGGGTCGGCGCATCATGGAAAAACAGAGCGATGAAAACCGTGGGAGCAAGGGTGTGGGGACCGCGGCGTGCCCCCCTTATTTTTGCCAAAGAATCGTTCAGCAGCAGCTGGAAAAGAAAAAAACCAATGAAGTGATGCTCATCAGCGGGGTTGCCTTCTGAACCAACCCTTCAGAAAAAGATAATAAACCGTTATTCCGAATAGTCCCCCGAAAAGGTCGAAGGCAAGATCAACCACATCCGCCGAACGGTTGACAAAAAGATGGTCCTGGGCCAGCTCTATCATCCCACCGTACAAGGCAACAATAAGCATGGTAAAAAATGGAGCGGCCAGTGAAAGAAAAAGTTTTTTTGACAGGTCGAATTCGGCTACGATGAAAATTGCCAGCGGAAAATAGAGGGCTGCGTGGATCCACTTGTCGAGATGGGGAATGCTGAAGATGGGAGCCTTCGGAAGGCTGCTTCCCGGAATACCGCTGAGGATCAAAATGATGATCGCCCAGATGATGGTGATGATGAGCAGTTTGCGTATCATATACAGTCAAAAGTAGTAATTTGTGCTTTCAAACGGATTTATGGGTGGAATCTATATACATATACCCTATTGCCTCTCAAGATGCTCGTATTGCGATTTTTATTCCGTTACAAAAACCGACAGCATGCAGTCGTTCGTGCGGGCATTGCTGCGGGAGATGGAGCTTCGGAGCATGGAAATAAAAGGGGAGTCTTGTGATACGCTTTACCTGGGTGGGGGCACCCCTTCGCTGCTTCCCACCGATTCGCTGAGGCAGATCCTGGCAGCAGCCAGCCAGTTCTTTACACTCAGTAAGGATGCTGAAATTACCATGGAGGTCAATCCGGAGGATATCTCACCGGCGGTTCTTGATCACCTCGCTGCCCTCGGAATCAACCGGATCAGCATTGGCATTCAATCAATTCAGAACCGGCACCTTGACCTTATGAAGCGCCGCCATAACGCTCAAAAAGCACTGGATGTCCTCGCAATGCTCAAGGTTTATCAGTTGGCGGGACATTTTGAGGTGAGTGCCGATCTCATTTATGGAATTCCGGATTTGACCCGCACCGAATGGAGTGAAGCCATCGAAGGAGTCATTGCCTCGGAAGTCAACCACCTCTCAGCCTACCATCTTACCTGGGAAAAGGGCACAAGACTGACCAGAAAGCTGAAGGCAGGATTGATTCATGAGACGGATGAAGAGGAGAGCTGGTGGCAGTACAACCACCTTGCTGATAAGCTCGCAGAACATGGATTTGAGCACTATGAAATATCCAATTTTGCCAGAAATGGAAAACAGAGCCGGCACAACACAAAATACTGGAGCGGTGACCATTACATCGGACTGGGTCCTTCGGCCCATTCTTTCAATGGCAATACCCGGTCATGGAACCGCAAGGACCTTAAGTCCTACCTTGATTATTACCTTACTGGTGGCCTAACTCAAAACCCGGCCAGATTCATGCTTCACGAAACGATCGAAGACCGGATGCAATGGAATGAACTGCTCATGACCCGGCTCAGAACCATGTGGGGCATCCAGCGGTCAGAAGTCGTTGCCATCAGGGGAAAAAACGGCTGGCTCAAGCTGATGAAGGAGGTCAGACCTTTTGTAAAAAGCGGGGACGCCATTGCAGTGACAGATCGCATCAGCCTCACCCGAAAGGGATGGTTCAGGTCAGACGGGATTCTGGCAACCCTCTTCGAATAAGGCATCTGAAAGGCACCTTGTCATATTCGCATCCTGAATAGCCTCTGATAACGCGGAAATCCCTTTTCGGGATACAGAAAAAAGAGATATCCGTCGTGTACCATGATTTTACTGATGTAGGCAAAATCCGGAATGCGGATCTTCTCAGGCTTCAGAAATCCTGTGCTCAGATCAATCTCCCTCAGGATGGTACGGCTCATCACCCGGTATTCGGTGTATATCTTGTTGAAAACGGGATCAAGGTAAATGCGTTTCTGCCACCCATCTTCGGTATGAAAGGTGATCAGCGACGACTTGGCGACCGGCAATCCGTTGCTGCCGAGTATCTCAATCGCCCCATGGTTGAAGTTGAATATGTAAATGGTGTCGCGGAGGATCTCAAGCGGACAGAAGATGGGGGCGTAATAGGCCATCTTTATAAAACGCTCATCGGCGTTGAATAGGTCGAATTGAGAGGTTCCCTTTCCATCCCTGGTGATCGGAATGTGCTGGAATGAACCTTTCATTTTGCGGTGCATCTCGTCGGTTGCCTGCGACCAGAAACGGCGGATCAATGAATCACCAGGTGTATAGAAGTAATACAGCAGCACCTGGTCGTCATAGGCGTACTGGCGCATGATCACCTTGTCCTGGTAAATTTTCAGGAATTCGGGAAAAAGCCTTTTGAAATCCTCTTTTTTGAGGGGATAAAGCAGCTGCAACTCCTTGTCATCGAAAAATATCTGCCAGGCAGTATCGGCTGTGAGCAGGTGAAGGTTGTCAAAGGGATCGCGGTACAGGTTCTGACCACGATTTACCATCTGCTTCGATAGCGTTCTGCCCTGCCGGTCGATCAGCACCAACTCGGTTTCAAGGGTGCGGTTGCCCGGGTGCCCGAGAAGAATCAGGTGGTGATCATAAAAGTCATAATCAACCACATACAGGTCCTGCTGGTCTGAAATACTGACCGGTTTACGGGATGCCGTGATCAGAACCTCCGGAATCTCGTGCAGCGATGGTTCAAGCGGAACAACGAACTCTTCACCGGGATCCTTGAAAATCGTAAAATGACGACGGGTATAGCCCACACTAGAGAAAACCAGGATGACCGGCGGATCGGCAATTTGGATCTCAAACCTCCCGCTGGCATCCGAGGTGGTACCGATCATGGTTTCATTGAGAAACACATTGACATTGGCAAGCGGTTGCCGCGTCGACGCATGCATGACCCTTCCCTTCAGCATAAAGGAGCTCTCCTGCGCCTGTAGGGTTGCGCCGTTCAGCAGAAGAACCAGAAGGCAGAAGCGGTGAAATGAAATCATTAATCCGGATAAGGGAGCCTGTAAGCAAAGATAAAAATCCTGATAATTCGTACTTTAAGGGTTTAAAATCAAAAAAATGCAAAGCAGGAGAAATTTCATCCGTAACACCACCCTATCCGCTGCAGCTCTGTCTGTTGGAATTCCGGCAACTAAAGCGTTCGGATTGCATTCAATCCAAACTGACCAGGATCTGCCTGGAGATCTTCTCAAAAACCTGCCAGCCATCACAGACGAGGATTACCTGTTCAGACAGGAGCAGGCAAGGATATGGATGGAAAGGCTCGGAGTGGATGCCATTTTTGTTGAAGGAGGGGTAAACCTTGGTTATTTTATGGGCCTCAGCTGGTGGAGCAGCGAACGCCTCTTCGGCTTTATGCTGGGCCAAAAGGGCGACCCGATCTGGATCTGTCCGGATTTCGAAATGAAGCGTGCAACGGAGGTGGTTCGCTTCGGCACGGAGATTCTGACCTGGCACGAGCATGAAAGTCCTTATAGGCTGCTGGATACCTGCCTTGAGAAAATCGGTAAGCCGGGAGGAAAAGTCGGCATCGGTCCGAATGTTCGAAACTTCATCACCGAAGGCTTCAGACGCGACAGCCGGGCACAACTGGTGAACGGGGCGGCTGTGACTGAAAACGTCAGAGCGGTAAAAAGCGAAAAGGAGATACAATATTTGGATGTGGCAAACCGCATTACCAAGCTGGCTTACAAAAAGGGATTTGA
This sequence comes from uncultured Porphyromonadaceae bacterium, assembly GCA_964351455.1. Taxonomy (GTDB): domain Bacteria; phylum Bacteroidota; class Bacteroidia; order Bacteroidales; family UBA12481; genus JAGHDB01. The sequence goes on along the minus strand of CAYGOU010000010.1, from coordinate 14,993 downwards.
ACAACTGAGAGAGGGGATGAGTCCCGGTGAACTCGGAAAAATCATCCGGGATGCCCACACCACCATGGGGGTTTCAGGCGGAGGAGGACCCCTCTTTGGTGAGAATGCTGCTTTTCCGCACGGAACAAAAGACATCAGAAACCTGCGTGAAGGGGATGTTATTCTGGTCGACGGAGGATGCTCGGTCAACGGTTACCGTTCAGATGTTACCCGAACCATCGTTTTCGGTAAGCCTTCAGACAAGGTTAGGAGAGTATGGGACGTAGTTTGGGGAGCCCAGGATGCCGCATGGCGGGTGATCCGCAACGGACTGCCCTGCGAAGAGGCCGACCGGGCCGCAAGAACGGTGGTTGAAAAAGCCGGCTTCGGAGGCGACTACCAATACTTTACACACAGGCTGGGACACGGCATAGGACTGGAGGTTCACGAGGATCCTTACCTGGTGAGGGGAAACAAAACCCCAATGAAAACGGGTGTCACCTTTACCAATGAGCCGGGATTGTATCTTTACGGGGAGTTTGGTATTCGGATCGAAGATTCGTTTGCTGTGACTGAAAACGGACATCATAACCTGGGAGGCATGCCCGCCATATCAATAGATCAGCCTTTCGGAGCATAACATGAGGAATTCCATACAGAAACTTGCCGGTCAGACCGCCATTTACGGACTGGGCACCATTCTGCCACGCCTACTGAATTTCGCCATACTCACGCCGTTTTACACACGCGTGCTGGGCGAGGGTTCATACGGAACCGTGACCGAAATATATGCCTATGTCGTTGTGGTGTTGGTGATTGTCACCTTCGGTATGGAAACCGGATTCTTCAGGTTTGCCTCAGGCCAGCAGGATATAAAAAAGGTCTATTCACATGCATTCGGGGTGGTTTTCGTGCTCGCTATTTTATGGCTGACGGTGATCAGGGTTTTTCTGACTCCGTTAGCGGATGCCCTCAGATACAGTGAGCACCCCGAATACATCAACTGGTTTGCCTGGATCATTGCCCTGGATGCGATCGCATCCATTCCCTTCGCTAAAATGAGGCAGGAGAACCGCCCCAGGAGGTTTGCAACACTGAAGCTGAGTATGGTGGTGCTGAACATCGCGGTGGTCATGATCCTGTTATGGATATTTCCCATGGTTCAAAAGGCAAACCCGGCCCTCTTGCCAACCTGGCTCTATAATCCGGAAATCGGAGTGGGTTATGTATTCATTACAAACCTGATTACCAGCATCCTGATGTTTCTGCTGCTCATACCTGAATTGCGGGACCTGCGTTGGGGATTTGACCGGCAGCTGATGATCAGGATGTTGAAATTCAGCGCTCCGCTTGTGATTGTTGGACTCGCAGGCGCCGTAAACGATGTTGCCGACAAAATCATGCTGAAATTTGTAACCCTTGACCCGGAACTGGCGCTCAGTACCGTTGGGATTTACGGTGGCAATTACCGGATGGCGGTGATCATGACCATTTATATTCAGATGTTCAGGTATGCTTTCGAGCCATTTCTCTTCTCAATTGCAGGAGACCGGGATGCAAAGGCAACCTATGCAAGGGTGATGAAGTACTTCGTGATACTGGGACTCCTGATCTTTCTTGGGGTGATGTTCTATATGGACGGGATCAAGTACTTCCTTCCCGAAAAATATCATAAAGCCAACGGGATTGTTCCCATCATCCTGCTGGCAAACCTGTTGCTTGGTATATACTACAGCCTTTCTGTCTGGTACAAGGTAACCGACAAAACCCGCTATGCCATGGCGATAGCAGGTACAGGTGCATTGTTCACCCTGGTATTCAACCTCCTGCTCATTCCGGTCTGGGGTTATTGGGCCTCAGCGTGGGCAACCCTCGGCTGCTATCTGATCATGGTGATCATTTCATACCTTTGGGGCAGAAAAGTTTACCCGGTTCCCTACGAGACCACAAGAATAGCAGGATGGATCCTGTTGGCCATTGCCCTGTTCGGACTGAGCGAATGGGTCAGTCCTGATGCCCTGGCGCTGAGGTTGATGTTTAACACCTTTCTGCTGATTCTCTTCATCGTAGTGGTCGGACTGCGCGAAAAAGAGCTGGTCAGGATCGTGCTGATCAGGACTGGCATCATGAGGAGATAATCATTGTTAAGTTGATACGTTATATGAGGGTAAGGATCGTCAACCATTCAAGACACCCGTTGCCGGAATACAGCACCGAGCGGTCAGCGGGAATGGATCTGAGGGCTTTGCTGGATGAACCCGTTGCGCTGGCTCCGCTTGAAAGGAGGCTGATACCAACGGGACTGTTCATTGAGCTGCCCGATGGATATGAGGCTCAGATCAGGCCGAGAAGCGGACTGGCGCTGAAGAAGGGGATCAGCATCCTGAACACTCCGGGTACCATTGACGCCGATTACCGGGGAGAAATCGGGATCATTCTGATCAACCTTTCAGATAAGGAGGTGGTGATCGAGGATGGGGAGAGGATCTGTCAAATGATAATCAACAGGTATGAAAAAGTGGAGTGGGAACCGGTTGAACAGCTGGAGGATACCATCAGGGGATCAGGCGGTTTCGGACATACAGGGACGGCCTGAAAGGATGATGCTGAAAGCCGGCCTGCTGCTGGGAATGCTCCTGGGCATGGGTTCCTTTGCTGCGCATGCACAAATTGAGTCAGACAGCGGCAGGTTTGAAAACAACCGGTCGATGGAGTACCGCTATGGCTTTGCAGAGGGCCTGAGGTATAAAATGCTGGGAGATCTGCCCGGCGCCCGGCGCTGGTTTGAAACTTGTCTCGACCTTTTTCCTGATTCGGCTGCACCGGCTTATGAAATGGCGACCATTCTTTACGCCGAAAAGAATTTTCAATCGGCCCAGGTATATGCAAAAAGAGCCTGGGAAAAAGCTCCCGGAAATTCCTGGTATGGTCAGATGTATGGCGAAACCCTCGCAAAACTTGGGCAATACGAAGAGGCAGCAGTAGTTTATGAGGCCATCGCACAACTCAGGACCGATATCCCGGAGTACTTTCTGGCACAGATTGATCTTCTGATCCAGGCAGGATCATGGAAAAAGGTGCTGAAGGCCGTTGCTGAAAAGGGAAAGAATCCTGAATACCATCGCTGGTCGGTTCTCAAGACCTCCGATATCCTGAACCGGAAGGGGGATCAGGGCAAAGCACGGCAAAATCTTGAAAAACATTTGCGCAAAAACGCTGGCGATATTGAGGCCCGGGGTATTCTTGCCGAATCCTATCTGGCAGCTGACCAACCTGAAAAGGCCGGGTTTCATTATGCCGAGCTGAGAAAACTGGAGCCTGCAAATCCTGCTGTACGCTTTTCATACGCTCAGTTTCTATTCGGACAGGGAAGGCGCGATGAGGCGCTCATTGAATACATCGAAGGATTTAAGTCAGGCGATGTAAATCCCCTGATCAAGATACAGATCCTGCTCGACTACCTGAACCGGCAGGAACAGCAGGATTCACTGGATCATGAGGTGGTGGTCTTACTCGAAACCCTTTACCAGCATGAAAAGGGAAACCCGCAGGTGGATGCCCTCTATGCGAATTACCTTTATAATACAGAAAGACACGCAGAGGCAGAGGGAGTTTATGACCGGGTGCTGAACAACGATCCCGCCAATTTTCTGGCCTGGCAAAACCAGCTTTTTGTGATGAACAGCCTTCGAAAGTATGCCAGGATGGATACTCTCTCGGGTCGGGCGCTGGAGTATTATCCCAATCAGCCTTTGTTTTATCTGATGCGGGGCCTTGCTCTCAGTGAAACAGGTAAGCTGGATGAGGCAGTTGCCGTTCTCAAGGGTGGTATGAAATATCCTTCAGGAAATCCTGAACTGACCAAGCAGTTTTATTTAAGCATTGCAGATGTCCTTCATAAAAAGGGTGATGACCACGAAGCATTTGGTTACTTTGAGGATCTGCTGACCCTTGACCCCGATCATGTGGTGGTACTGAATAATTACAGTTATTACCTGGCAGTCAGGAATGAACAGCTCGACAAGGCTCTTACGATGATTACCAGATGCATCGAACTTGAACCCGATAACCCAACCTATCTCGACACCTATGCATGGGTTTTATACAGGCTCGGAAAGATGAAAGATGCGCTGAAGATGATCAGAAGGGTAATGGAATTGGATCCTGAGCCATCTGCGGAGGTAGTTGAACACCTCGGAGATATCCTGCTCGCCAATGGGATGACATCCGATGCGGTCAAAGCCTGGAAGAGAGCGCTCGATCTGGAACCGGAGAGAGAGGGGGTGAAAGAAAAAATTGCGTTACATGAACATGAATCATAGACATATAAAGATTACGGTGCTGCTTCTGACCCTGATATTTATGCTGGGAGCCTGCAGAACGAAAATGGGTGTTGTAAAGAGCGGCACACCGGAGAGCGCTGATTTCGAGCTTATCAGATCGGTTCTTCAGGTACAGGATCCTGAGACGGGATGGGAACTGAAGGCTGCGGTAAGAGTAGAGATGGATGACGAAAAACAGAGTGGAATTCTGACGGTCAGAATGGAGGATGACAGAAGAATCTGGGTCTCATTCAGGTCGGGCCTGGGCATTGAAGTGGCAAGGGCCTTCGCAACCCCCGACAGCATTTGGATATCCAGCAGGCTTTTAAAAATAGCAGAAAAGGGCAACTGGAACGGATTAAAGGACCTAATCGGAATTCCGCTGGATTTTCATGTTCTGAAGGCCATTCTGACCCGGCAGTTGGATACCGGAATCAACGGAAACAGATGGAAGGATCCAGCTGGTTGGAAGATAACCAACAGTGACGAAAGCAGGTGGATGGAATCGGGACTGAACGGTGACAGGCGAAAGGTTGAATATAGGGCTCGATATATGATTGAGTCTCCGGGTCCTGTCATCAGGGAGATGGTTTTCGATGACCTCAGGCATATGTGGAACATCAGAATCCGTTACGAAGGAGATGACACAAAGGGCATTGACAGGATGAACCTGGTGATGATCGATCATAACCAAAATGCAGATATTCAGCTCAAGTATCTCTCTGTTGAGAAAAAGAAATCACTTGATATGCCTTTTGAATTTTTCTGAGATGATCAGGGTGGCTATTATCATATTATTTCTGGGATGGGCAGCAGGCGTTGCGGCTCAAGACCTCAACACCCTCAGGTCAGAGCGTGAGAAATGGATCAAGGAGATCAGTCTGTCGGAAGATATGTTGAGTAAAACCCGTAGCGAACGAGAAACTGAACTTCATGAATTGAACCTCATGAACAACATGATCCGGAACCGTCAGAAAATCATCGATGGAATCAACCGGGAACTGGTGATTCTGAGAAGACAGATCCGTAATTATGAGCAGGAAATAGTTCGCCTTGAAGCAGAAGTGACGCGGCTTAAAGAGAGTTATGCAAAGATGATTTACCGGGCATTTCTGAGCCAAAAATCCTATAATAAGGCCCAATATGTTCTTGCATCAGCTGATTTTAATCAGGCTTTCAAACGCCTTAAGTACATCCAGCAGTACAGCAAATACCGAAAAGACCAGCTTGAGAAAATAAGGGTCAAGAGCGATGAGATCCGAAGTAAAAGAGAACAGCTTGAAAGCGACAAAATTGCAAAAGATAACCTTGTCATTGCGAACCAGCGTAGCATCATTGAGCTGAATAATAATAAGAGGCAGCAGGAAAGAATGGTTACAAACCTTCAGAAAAGGGAACAGCAGATCAGAAAAGAGCTGGATGAAAAGCGAAGGGCTTACAGGGTTATTGAACAGGAGATAGAAAAAATACTGGCTGCTGCCGTAGGTGAAGAGAGGGGAAGTACCGGACTGAGAATGACTCCTGAAGAGAAGATTCTCTCAAATGAATTCAGTCAAAACATGGGCAGATTGCCTTGGCCGGTAACCAGAGGTGTTGTGACCAGCCACGTAGGAAAACGGAACCATGATGTTCTGAAAAGAGTACAGATTGATAACAAAGGAATTGGCATCCTAACCGAAGCCGGCGCTCCGGTTAGCGCTGTTTTCGAGGGAAAGGTAATGATGGTGGCGGTGATGCAGGGACTGCACAATACCGTCCTCGTCAAACACGGAGAGTACTTTTCAGTTTATCAGAACATTGTGGATGTCAAGGTTAAAAAGGGCGACAGGGTAACCCTGAAAATGGAGATTGGCAGGGCGTTTAACGATGGGGTTTCAAAGACATCGGAGATACATTTCGGCATCTGGAAGGGTACCGAAGTGTTGAACCCCGAAATATGGCTGGCCAGATGAGGTCAAAGAACATTCCGGCTGATTACAGAATCCTTAGAACTGAACTGGTACGTTTCCTCCGGGTTTATGACCTTACCAGGGCCTTTACCAACCTTTTTGGAACACTGCTGATTTTCATGCTGCTGGTAGTCTTTCAGGTGATTCTTAATCAGCTTGCGGAGCTGAATGCACTTACCAGAACGCTTTTATGGTGGAGCGGAGTGGCGGTCTCATCAATGCATTTGCTGCTGGTTGTCATGTACCCTGTGCTAAAGAGGATGACGGAGAGTGGACGAAATCGGTTAATGAGGGCTAATGAGCTGGTTACCTTGTATTACCCTGAAATAGAAGATAAGCTGATAAACACCATAGAATTGGCTGAGGATGAGAGGAGCGGAGGGCATGAAGAACTGGTTAATGCAAGCATCAGACAGAGGGTTGGTTTTCTGAGGAGGTTTCCCTTCAGAAAGGCTCTGAATGTTAAGGGATTCGTGCGATCACTGGCAGTGGCCATGATCGTTTTCAGTGCAATATTGCTGAGTCGGCTTTTCATTCCCGATGCATCCGGAAAGGGCGTTGAGAGAATGATACATTTCAAAATAGAGATAGCGGAGCTCGAGAAATATGGTTTCATGTTATCGGTTGACTCTCTCCAAACTTTGAATGGTAACGATTTCGAGGTTACAGGTATCTTAACCTTTGATCCGGGTGATGAACCCATTTGGGTCAGAGAGGGCAGTGACCGAAAGATGGTAAGGGTGAACGAAAGAGAGTTCTCACACACCATCATTGCACCCAACAGAGATATTGAATTCAGTTTCATATACAAGAAAGTTGAGAGCCAGAGATTTCACCTGAAGGTAATTCCAAGGTGTGAACTTGATAAGGTAATTCTTACCATTACGCCCCCACCCTACACCGGTATTGCAAGAGAAGTCAGAAATCAGACCGGAAGACTGGAGGTGCCCAGGGGGTCTGTTTTGGACTGGAGAATGGATTTCCGCAACACCTCCATGGTTATGGTGGTCAATGGCAAGGATACGCTGGTATATCAGGATGAGCGGTTCAGCCACCAGGAGAGAGTCATGAACCCCATGAATCTTGAGTTCATTGCATACGGATTGATGCCCGGAGATAGCCTGAGATTGAGCTACCCAGTGACTGTAGTTACGGATCTGTACCCTGAAATCATGGTAAGGCAGTCTCTCGACTCGCTGGCAGGACTTAAAGCATGGTACCAGGGTTTTGCCGGTGACGATTACGGAATTTCTTCAATCGGCGTGAAGGTTCTTACCATAGATAATCAGCAACTTTTCAAGGATGAGATAGAGATCATTGAGGGTGGTTTACAACAAAACTTTTATTATAGTATTGATATTGAGCAGTATGACAGGGATGTAATGGTGGTTTTCGAGGTATGGGATAACGATGGTGTGACAGGAAGAAAGAGAAGTGAATCAGAAGCTTTCTATCACCGGAAGAAATCTATGGAGGAGGTTTTACAAGAGCAAGAGCGAAAACTTGACGAAATCGGTGGCGGTGTCAGGGAATCTGGAAGTATCATCGAGAAGATGACCAAGGCGCTTGAGGAAATCAGGATGAACCAGGTTACCGGTGAACTGACGGAATGGGAATTGCAGGAGAAATTGAAGGAGATTTCAGATCTGCAGATGCAACTGAATCAGTTGATCGATGAGATAGAAATGAAGAACAGCATCCGAAACCAGATGCAAGAACGCTTCTTAGAGGAAGAGCTGATAAAAAAGGCTGAAATGATCCAGCAGCTATTCGAGGATCTGGTGGATGAGGAAATGAAGAAACTCATGGAGGATTTTGAGAAACTGCTTGAGGAGAAGGGTGGCAAGATGACACCAGAAGATGGCAAGATGATGGAAATGAGCCTGGAAAACCTAAAGAATAAGATGGATATGGATCTCGAATTGCTGAAAAGGTTCGAGGTTGAGAAGAATCTAATGGAGCAGGCAAGGGAACTTGATAAAATCAGCAAAGATCTTGAGAATCAGCAGGAGGATGAGAGCGCTGAGGAGAAAACGCAAAAGGATTATGAAGAGTGGATGGAGGATGTGAATGAAACACTTGAAAGAAACGAAGAGTTAAAAGAACCCTATGATTCTGAGGATTTGGGTGAGCAAATGGAGGATATTGAAAGGGATGTCAGGGAGATGACAAAAAGTGGAGAACCTTCAGGCGCAAAGCAGCAAAAGAAGAGAGAGGTTGCGCGCAAGATGGCTGAACTTTCTAATAAGATGAGAGGTATGGCGGGACTGCAGGATGAGATGTCGACCGTGGATCTTGAGGATCTGAGGGTAATGGTATACAATCTGAATCAGCTAAGCCTTGAACATGAGGGGTATTTTGAAAAGATAAAAGAGCTGAATCTGAATCACCCGCTTTTCTCACAGGTCATGATCAGGGAGAGAAGCGTACAACAGAAGTTTGACAGGATAAAAGACAGTTTGCAACAGTATGGATACAGGCAACCTCTTCTGGCAAAGCTAGTTGGAACAGAAATGTTTCACGTGGAAACATCCTTTCAGCGCATGTGGTTGCATTTTGAAAGTGGCAATCCAGGTCAGGTAAAGATGGCCCAAAACAAGATTATGGAGAACCTGAATGATATAGCAGTGAAGCTGGATGAATTGCTGAAAGGCTTTGAAAATGCAAAGGCGAACGCGAAAGGGAACCAGGGCTTTACCGACAGCAAAAAAAGTGAATCAGGCGAGGAGGAGGTCGGAAATATGAAGAATCTTCAGAACAGCATGAAGGAGCAGCTAAAGAAGGCCATTGAGCAGATGCAGCAGGATGGGCAGACGGGTAAGGAGGGAAGAGAGAGAATGGCCAGGATGCTGGGAGAGCGAGAAATGATGAGGAGAAAGATGGAGCAGCTGGCTAACTCAGGAATGGTTGGGAAGGAGGCAAAGGATAAGCTGAACCAGGCTATGGAAATGATGAATGAAGTTGAGAAGGACATCATTTATAAGAGTCTTGGAGAGCATACCCTTGAAAAGGACGAGTGGATCACAAGCAGGCTTCTTGAGGCGGAAAACGCAGAAAGGGAAAGGGACGAGGAGGAGGAGCGGGAATCACGTGAATTCAGGGGGGTGCAAGAAAGATTTGAGGGGGATGAGAACAGACAGGGCAATGAAGAGCGAGAGCGGATAGAGGATATGAAGTACAGGGACATCAAGTTAAAGGAGTATTATGACCGGATATACCGGGAATATTTGAATCGGCGAAGACTGAAAAGACAAGAGTAGTATGGCCATACATTTTCTCGAACAGGATCGTAAGATTCCGGTAAAGGCAAGGCAAAAGATAAAGAAATTGCTGAGCCGGGTGATTTTGCTGGAGGGTAAGAATGTTGGGATGATCAACTTTGTTTTTTGCAGCGATGAGTATCTGGCTGAAGTAAACAGGCAATTTTTGGGTAGGGATTACTTTACAGATGTCATATCCTTTGGTGGTGAGCTTAAGGGAAAAGTGACCGGAGATATTCTGATAAGTTGTGACCGGATCGTTGATAATGCAAAAGAATACGGAGTATCCTTTGATGACGAGCTGATGCGGGTCATGGTACATGGCTTACTCCATCTTTCAGGCTATGATGATGAAACGGTTGAACAAAAACAGGTTATGACGAATCTTGAGAACAGGTATCTTGAGCTGTTAGAGAGTCATGAAACATAACCCGGTAAGGTTTGTTTAAGGGAGACTGACAAGGAAAAATATGATAGAGCCATACGATGTCATTGTGGTGGGCGCCGGTCATGCCGGATGTGAAGCGGCAGCAGCAGCAGCCAGATTGGGTTCAAAGACCCTGCTCATCACCATGGATATGACGAAATATGCACAGATGTCGTGCAATCCGGCCATGGGAGGCATTGCAAAGGGCCAGATCGTTAAAGAGATTGATGCCCTGGGAGGGCATAGCGGACTGGTTACCGATGCCAGTATGATTCAATTCAGGATGCTCAATAAGAGCAAGGGTCCGGCCATGTGGAGTCCTAGGGCCCAATGCGATCGCACCAGGTTCAGTTTGGAGTGGAGACGAATACTGGAGGGAATTCCAAATCTGGATCACTGGCAGGATACCGTGAGTGAGGTGATCATCGAGCAAGGTGAGGCAAGAGGAGTTAAGACAAAGCTGGGGGTAGAATTCAGATCAAGAAGCGTTGTCCTTACAAACGGAACCTTTCTGAACGGGTTGATGCACATCGGTCAGGTGAAGATAAAGGGGGGAAGAGCATCTGAACCTGGAGTCACAGGATTGTCAGAACAGCTTTTTGCGACAGGTTTTACAACTGGACGGATGAAAACCGGTACCCCACCCCGGATCGACGGAAGAAGCGTTGATTTTTCAAAGCTGATAGAGCAGGCTGGTGATGAAATGGTTATTCCTTTCAGCTATCTGAAACCTGCGTACCGGCCGGAGAAGTCGTGGTCGTGCTATATGGCCTATACATCGAAGTCGGTACATGACATTCTTCAAACGGGCTTTGAAGATTCACCAATGTTTGACGGTACCATTCAGAGCATAGGACCGAGGTATTGTCCGAGTATTGAATCAAAATTGATAACCTTTTCAGAGAAGGAGAGGCATCAGCTATTTCTTGAACCAGAGGGTGAGGATACCATAGAGTACTATCTGAACGGATTCTCTTCGTCACTACCATGGGAGGTTCAGCTCGATGCACTGAGAAAAATTGAGGGCTTCGAACGGATAAAGATATTCAGGCCAGGCTATGCGATTGAATACGACTACTTCGATCCGCTTCAACTGAAGCATACCATGGAAACCAGGTTGATTGCATCGCTGTATTTTGCGGGACAGATCAATGGTACCACTGGATATGAGGAGGCAGGAGCCCAGGGTATCATGGCTGGTATAAACGCACATCTGAAGGTCCATGGCAAGAATGAATTTGTTCTTACCAGAGATCAGGCATACATCGGAGTTCTGATTGACGATCTGGTTACGAAGGGTGTTGATGAACCTTACAGGATGTTTACCTCAAGGGCCGAGTACCGCATCTTGCTGAGGCAAGATAATGCCGATGAGCGTTTGACCCCCATGGCTGCCAATATAGGCCTGGCGGGTGAGGAGAGACTAAGAGTAATGGAAATAAAGCAGCAGGGAAGGGAGATGCTCATAAAACATCTAGAAACCGCCTCTGTTATGCCTGATGATGCGAATGGCTTGCTCGAGGGGCTAGAAACCGCGCCCATAAAGCAAAAGACGAGACTTGTTGAGTTGCTGAAAAGGCCGCAGGTTTCGTTAACAGCACTCATGTCTGTACACACGGGCATCGAGGCAATTCTCGAAGGGATATCGCCATGGGAAAGAGAGGTTTTGGAAGGCAGTGAAATTGCAATAAAGTACAGCGGTTACATCCAAAGAGAAAAACTAATCGCTGAAAAGATCAAAAGACTAGAAAATTTGAAATTGCCGGATTGGATAAACTACAGTGAGATAAAGGGATTAACTATGGAAGCTAGAGAAAAGCTTGCGAAGGTAAAACCCGAGAGTATTGGACAGGCTAGCAGAATGTCGGGCATTTCGCCTTCTGACATAAATGTGTTATTAGTTATGCTTGGGAGGTAATTGTGTTCCACGTGGAACATCATTAATCACAGCAAATCGCAAGGGCTAAGATAAACCACATCAATATATTATGAACCTGCCGTCTGAAGTTAGAAAGCGAGGATGGATGGTAGACTGGGTGCGAATGGGCTTTGTTTGGAGCGAAATCACCATACAGAACGGTGTGATCGCCGCGATTGAATCCAAACCTGACACCTTTACCAGTGATGAGAGAATGCTGAAAGGCAGCTTAATTTTGCCTGGCCTGGTGGATGCGCATGTGCACATCGAGAGTTCTATGATGCCCCCTTCGCGCTTTGCAGAGATTGCTGTCAGGCACGGTACCGTTGCTACTGTTTCAGATCCTCACGAGATCGCCAATGTGCTCGGAGATGAGGGCATTGAATTTATGATGAAGGATGGTCTAACCGTGCCGTTGAAGTTCCATTTCACCTACCCATCTTGTGTTCCCGCAACGACATTTGAAACATCCGGCGCGGTGCTTGGATCCGTGCATGTTGAAAGGGGACTTGGAGAAGGGTCCTTTGTGGCCCTTGGAGAAATGATGAATTTTCCGGGAGTGGTATTCGGTGATCACGAGGTGATGGCCAAGCTTGAGGCGGCAATAAGCAGGGGTTTGCCGGTAGACGGACACGCACCTGCGTTAACGGGAGGTGACCTGATTACCTATGTAAAGGCCGGTATATCTACAGATCACGAATGTGCAAGTCTGTTGGAGGCAGAAGAAAAGCTTTCTCTTGGAATGAAAATTCTCATCAGGGAGGGTAGCGCAGCCCGAAATTTCGATGCGCTCGCGCCCCTGCTGGATAAGTACCCTGAAAGGGTGATGCTTTGCTGCGATGACATCCACCCCGATGATTTGTGCGAAGGGCATATTGATGCAATCATCCGAAAGGGCATGAGCAAGGGGATTTCACTAATCAACCTGCTGAGAGCGGCCACAATAAACCCACATGAACATTATCGGCTGAAAACCGGTGTGATGCGCATCGGCGACCCTGCAGATTTCATTGTGGTTGACCGTGTTGATCCTTTCAGCGTTGATGAAACCTGGATTGATGGCACCTGTGTGGCCAGGAACGGAGAGACCCTCTTTAAAGTCTCACCGGTTCCGGAACTAAATATTTTCAGAGCCGTTGAAACCAGTCCTGAATTATTCGGGATCAGCGCTTCAACAGGCTTGTTCCGGGTCATCAGGGCTTATGATGGGGAGATACTGACCGGCCATGAAACTGAATGGTTGACAGAAACAGACGGGGTAATCCAGGCCGATCCAGAAAAGGATCTGCTGAAGATCTCCGTGGTGAACCGATACAAACCATCATATCCCGTTACAGGCTTTATCAAGGGATTCGGGTTAAAGAATGGTGCCATTGCCTCTTCTGTGGCACACGACAGTCATAACATTATCGTGGTCGGCACATCGGATGTTGATATGGCCGGAGCGGTAAACATGCTGGTTGCATCGCATGGAGGAATATCCGTTTTCAGCGATGGCGAGGGATCAGTGCTTCCGATGCCACTGGCGGGATTGATGAGCCCTGCTCCTGGCGAAGAGACCGCCCACCGATACCGGGAACTCAGCATTCGGGTAAAATTACTCGGCTCAACACTCTCCGCTCCGTTCATGACTTTATCCTTCATGGCCCTGCTGGTTATACCATCGCTAAAAATCGGAGATCAGGGTCTCTTTGACGGTAGCCTTTTTAAATTTGTCGGAATCCGTGCCGATGAAGCATGAAGACCAGGAATTCTGATCATAAAATCCCCGTCCTGCTGCTTGAAAAGGTAGCCACTTTACCCGATTTGCCCGGAATTTACCAGTTCGTTGATTCAGGGGGCGTGCTGATCTATGTCGGCAAAGCAAAAAACTTGAAAAAAAGGGTTTCCTCCTACTTTCATAAAACACCTGATAATGCGAAAACAGCATTGATGATCAGGAAGATACATGAGATTAACACCGTCGTGGTCGACAATGAATCGGAGGCACTGCTGCTTGAGAACAATCTGATAAAAGAGCATCAACCCCGGTACAATGTTTTGATGCGCGATGATAAGACCTTTCCATGGATCTGCATCCGTAATGAACCATTTCCAAGAGTTTTCACCACCAGAAAGATGATCAGGGACGGATCAAGGTACTTCGGGCCATTTACCTCCGGCAGAATATGGAAGAACCTGGTTGACCTGATCCGCAGTCTTTACAGGATACGTACCTGTTCGCTCAACCTTTCACCCCCCCAAATAGCTGCCGGTAAATACCGGGTTTGTCTTGAATACCACATCGGAAATTGTCTCGGTCCCTGCGTGGGTTTACAGGAGGAGCTTCACTACATGGAGCAGGTACAGCAAATCGAAGGGATTCTCAAGGGAAACACCATTGGGGTCATTCGCAGGTTAAGGGAGCAGATGAAAAGGCTCTCGGAGGATTACCAGTTTGAAAGGGCTGCAGAACTGAAAGAACGGATTGAAATGCTCGAAAAATTCCAGGCAAAGTCAACCGTAGTAAGCCAAACCATCAGGCATGTGGATGTGTTCAGCATCGTCAGCGACGAACGCTCTGCCTGGGTCAATTACCTAAAAATTCTTAACGGTGCCCTCGTGCAGGCTCACTCCATTGAGCTGAGTAAGAAACTGGATGAGTCGGATGCGGAACTGATGAGCATCGCCATTACCGAAATCCACAACCTGGTGCAAAGCGACGCATCAGAAATTCTGGTTTCGGTAATGCCTGATTTTACCCCTTCGCTACTGAAGGTAAAAGTTCCGCAGAGGGGAGAGAAACGAACCCTGGTTGGCCTCTCCCTCCGGAATGCCCACCATTTCAGGTTGGAAAGACAGAAGGAACTGATGCGCCAGAACCCGGCCCAACGAATTGAACGGAAATTGGCTCAGCTTCAAAAGGACTTGAGAATGAGTGTGATGCCAGAGCGAATAGAGTGTTTCGATAATTCTAATATTCAAGGTTCACATCCCGTGGCAGCTTGCGTGGTCTTCGTCAGGGGAATGCCGGAGAAAAAGGCATATCGTCACTTTAACATCCGCACGGTAATCGGTCCCGACGACTATGCATCAATGGAGGAGGTGATCCTGAGGAGATACAGACGCATGCTCGATGAGGGTTCTCCACTTCCGGAT